>NZ_BCPZ01000099.1:0-139 GCF_001950615.1 Candidatus Protochlamydia sp. W-9 | reverse complement strand
CGACAAAGTTTCGGCAATAGAAACATCAGCGACATTTCCAGGAGTTAGCTGAAAAGCCAAAATTTCTCCTTTCTCATTGATCATGAGATGCAATTTAAACCCGAAAAACCACCCTGAAGTTGTTTTTCCTCTTTTTGCT
>NZ_BCPZ01000098.1:0-139 GCF_001950615.1 Candidatus Protochlamydia sp. W-9 | reverse complement strand
TCCTCTATTTGCTTATCTTTTGGATAAAAGAGGAGAAATCACAGGAATTGCTTTTATTGATTTTCCATCGATAGATGTTTGCCACAATAAACGCATAAAAAGAAACAAGGTCTTTAAAGGTTTAGCAAAGAGGGGGAAA
>NZ_BCPZ01000097.1:0-143 GCF_001950615.1 Candidatus Protochlamydia sp. W-9 | reverse complement strand
TTATCTTTTGGATAAAAGAGGAGAAATCACAGGAATTGCTTTTATTGATTTTCCATCGATAGATGTTTGCCACAATAAACGCATAAAAAGAAACAAGGTCTTTAAAGGTTTAGCAAAGAGGGGGAAAACAACTTCAGGGTGGT
>NZ_BCPZ01000096.1:0-143 GCF_001950615.1 Candidatus Protochlamydia sp. W-9 | reverse complement strand
TGGTAAAATTGATTAGAAAAATCACCCACAAGACAAAACAGTTTGATCATCTCTATCTCACTCATTTTGGCCTCTTTCTTGAGTTTTTATTCTGGAAAACAAAATTTTCTAACAGAAAAGAGGCCTTTTTTCAACAAAAATCC
>NZ_BCPZ01000095.1:0-143 GCF_001950615.1 Candidatus Protochlamydia sp. W-9 | reverse complement strand
TGGTAAAATTGATTAGAAAAATCACCCACAAGACAAAACAGTTTGATCATCTCTATCTCACTCATTTTGGCCTCTTTCTTGAGTTTTTATTCTGGAAAACAAAATTTTCTAACAGAAAAGAGGCCTTTTTTCAACAAAGTTCT
>NZ_BCPZ01000094.1:0-142 GCF_001950615.1 Candidatus Protochlamydia sp. W-9 | reverse complement strand
GGTGAAATTGATTAGAAAAATCACCCACAAGACAAAACAGTTTGATCATCTCTATCTCACTCATTTTGGCCTCTTTCTTGAGTTTTTATTCTGGAAAACAAAATTTTCTAACAGAAAAGAGGCCTTTTTTCAACAAAAATCC
>NZ_BCPZ01000093.1:0-18880 GCF_001950615.1 Candidatus Protochlamydia sp. W-9 | reverse complement strand
GTTAATTAATTGTATATGTTTAATTAAAATTAAAAATAATACTATAATTAATTATTATAAAGTAAATTTAATAATTAACAAACTACAAGAAAAGGATTATAAAGTATGAATTCTAATCTACCTTTGTCATCCCCATATTCTCAAATTGACAAGATAACTCAAACATTGGAAAGTCGAGGAATTAAGGTCAATATCGATAAAGAATCTAATAAAGGAGTTATTGATGCCAATGGACGCAAATTCGCTGTCTCTCTTATTAATGTCAACAGTGACCATCCTTTAGATGCAGATACAATGACGCAAATTGCGACAAGAGTTGCTTATATGATATTTGCTAAAAATTTAATTAGCGAAGAGTTTCAAGGCGCTAAAATTGATCAACAAGGTATTCAAATTAACGACAAAAACATGACTCATGAAGAAGCAAATACTAAAGAGCTTTATCAAGATATACAATCTATTATGCAAAACAAATTATCTAAGCAAAATGCTGATATAGCTGAAGCCCAAATCGGAGTAAACACATATACAAAGCAACCTATTCAAAAGGAATTTACCCCGCCTCCACATCCTTATCTATCTCAATTTACTTCAGACCAATTAGATGCCATTAATAAGTACGGAGCTAATAAAGTAATGGTTGGCGGCCAATTTAGTCAAAGCAAATTGGACGCACTCCAACAAGCTGAAGTTAAAGCAGCGGCAAAAGGTAAAGTTAAAACAGCGAAAAAAGAAGGGGTAACAAGGAAAAATGGATTTATAGAAGCGATAAAAACAAAAGTAAAAACAATAAAAAAAGATAAATCTAAATTGCATACAATTTCTAATCAAAAACTCCAAGAAAAATTAACAAAAATTCAATTTACTCTTTCTGATTATGCTAAAAATTTACTTCTTTTAGAACAAGCTCGGGAAGATTTAGATAAAATGCTTAATCATGGAGCTTCAAAAGGAGAAATAGATGCAACAAAAGCAACAATTTCCAGTAGAGAAAAAATCTTTAAAGAACAATTGAAAGAACTTCAAAGCGCAAAAAATGAGTTGGCGAGTTTTAAATTAGAAAAAAATAAACCACTTTTAAACGAAATACGTCGCATTATTTACGACATGCAAAATTTATTAAATGCTTCTAATACAAAAACTGCTAGCCACGCTTTTCTAGAAAAATACAAAACAAAACAGGAAGTTCAACAAGGAATTGGAAATGCTTATACAGCGGCATGGTCAGAAAAATATGCTTTTCGTAATCCTGAAAATCCTGGTTCATTAATCAACGGACATAATAATTTAATTGCAAGGGACCCAGCTAATAAAAATAGCTATGAAAATTTAGTTTCTATTTTAGGGGAAGTTCATCAAGCTTTACAAGAAGCTAGCACAACTTTTGGGCCTCTATTTATTAGAGAAGCTGGCCTTATGAATGCAAGTCATAAAATTAAACCAGATACAACCAAAACGCTAGCAATAAGCGCAGCTCAAAAAAAACTTTTTGATAAACTTGAGGAATTAAAGCAAAAAGCGAAAAGCCTTACTTTTGAAACAAACTCTCAAAATGAACTTCAAGGGGTAGGTAATTTTGGAGAATACAGTAAACTCACTCTTGATATTACCTTGTCCAAAATCCAAAAAGAACTACAAGAATTTGATGCATTACCTCTACCAGCAGCCAAAATTTAGATAATAAATTTTTACCCATCACGCTTAAAATTTATTCTCCTATTAAAAGCGATAATGGATTAAAATAAAATTAACAAACACAATAAATTAAAAATTAGAGTTTTATGTTCCAGACCTGTTTAAATAAACAAAGCCAAATTAAAGAACTATTCTCCACGTGTTCAACACCAGAAGATCGTTATCAAAAAATTATTGAATTCGGGCGTCAACAAGCCAATTTAACAGACTTGGAGAAAGTTCCTACAAATCTTGTTAAAGGCTGCCAAAGTCAAATGTATTTATCATCTTCGCTGGTCAATGGGCAAATTTTTTTTCGGGCAGAGTCTGATGCTTTAATTTCCGCGGGGTTAGCTGCCTTACTTGTAAAGGTCTATAGTGGGGAAACACCTGAGACAGTATTAAAGTGCCCTCCTACTTATTTAGACGAATTAGGAATTAGTGCTAGTTTGACTCCAAATCGCGCTAATGGCCTTTATAGCATGTATCTTCGCATGAAACAAGATGCTTTAAAATGGTTAATAAATCTTGAAAAAACTATTGGTTAATATTTAGTTAAACTTAAAATTTTAAAAAATTAATTACATAAAATAATTATGATTATAATTAACCAATGAAATCCAATTTGTATGGAAGAGAATTAAAAAGAGGTGGCAACATCCTTTTAAGGATTAGCTATTGAATTACAATTTATCAACTGAATCATAATGTTTTCCACGATTTTTCAAAATCCGAGCTGTTTTACAAACAGCTTCATTCTTAAAATTTTTTTCGTGCCCGTATTGTCAAATGCTGAAGAGTTTTTAATGACTGTTGATTAGCTTAATCAAATGGGTAGAATCGATCTCTAAAATTTTAATAGGCCAAGAATTAAATGAAAAAGAGCCTAAAAATGAACGAATTGTCAAACAATTTGTCAGTAAAATAAACATAGATTATCAAATCGTCAGTATACTTCTATCTACCTTACTCATTTGAGAAATTCATTAGGGGCACCAATGAAATAACTCGTTTGTTTCACTTATATTTTTGCATTTCTTAGTTGCCAATTTAAGCTGAGTTTTGATTTTTATGGTCTCGAATATCAAATTCAAGTTTCCATTTTCTTTCATCTGAAGCTACACACCAAAGCTCAAGAACCCCAAGTTCAGTGATTTTAGATTTCAATCTCACACGAATCATTTTTCCATCTTCTTCTGTTTTATTTAATACTGTTTCAATGGGATGAAGCTCAGTAAGTTCTTGTTTCCAATTTCGAACAATAGTTCCAGCTACTGGTTCAGTCCCGTTGGATAGTTGGGGTGTTACATGACTAAAAAATCGAAAAGTTGCCATTTCTCCTAAAACTAGAGAAAATTCTTGTTGGTCTAACTCTCGTTCCTCACCTTCTTCCATTCCAAACGGAACGATACAGATAGCTCTTAAAGGAGGGCTAATTCCTGGGACAGCCGGAACTGCTTCCTCAACTCCAATGAAATAACTACGACTTGTTCCACCACGAATACGAATCGTATGCCCAAGCCGAGCTAAACCATAATAAACTGCCCCTTTGCTAACTGCATAATCGTAGTCTGCACCGAGAATTTCAGTGACTGAGGGTTTATTAAGTTTTTTAGCCCATTGATTAAGCAATTTTAAAAGCTGATCTCGCAACTTTTTTGCCTTCAAAGTTCCACCATTAAACAATACTTTTGAGGGAAGAATAAATTGATCCATGTTGGCCGACTCTGACTCACCTGTCATCGATAAAAATTTTGCCAATTGGCAAGATATCCGTGGATCTTGAACATAAGGTAGACCAATCTGCTGAATTCCTAAATGACGCTCCTGTTGTGATTTTTCATCCGGATTAACGAGAGGAATAAATCCTTCCAAAATGAATTTTTCAACTTCTTGCTGAGATAATTGTGTTGTAAGAGTATTCCCTATTAACTTACTTCCTCTCCCAAGGATTGTCATTTCGACTTTTTCAGGAGGGTTTTCATTCATTAATAATTCTTTAGCAGCTCTAGCTTGGTAAATAAGACTTTGGAGCTGCCAATGATCAATAGTATAGCCTTCTTCTTCTAGCTTTTGTTTGGCAAGATAAGCCAAACTAAGATCGATATTATCTCCCCCCAAAAGTAAATGAGATCCTACAGCCAATCTTCTTAAAGCTAAATTCCCATTCTCTTCTTCTACTTTAATTAAGCTAAAGTCTGTTGTCCCTCCTCCAATATCAATGACTAAAATTATCTCATTAACTTTAAATAAGTTTCTCCAATCATTAGCATGAGCATATAGCCAGGCATAAAAAGCAGCTTGCGGCTCTTCTAATAAAATGATGTCTGGATAACCCGCTAACTCAGCTGCCTCTTGAACGAATTGTCTAGCACTCGGATCAAAAGAAGCCGGAACAGTAATAAAAATATTCTGACTGATAAAAGGAGCATTGGGTTGATTCAAATCCCAAGATTGACGAAGATGTTGGAAGATTTTTGCACAAGCATCTAAAGGGCTTATTTTATTTATCAATTCTTCCGATTCAAAAGGTAAAACTGCTTGTCTCCGATCAATTGCATTGTGACATAACCAAGATTTTGCTGATGATACCAATCTAGTAGGTAGTTCCGCTCCCCTTTCTTTAGCAAATATGCCAATTGTAAAGGAAGAAGCTAAATCCCAATTTATAGCTGCCACGTTTTGTGAAAGTTCTTCGGCTAATGGGTAGTAAATGAAAGAAGGAAGTGAGAAAGAATTTTTTACTGTCTGTTCAGAAACAATTTGCGTTAACTCACTTTGTTGAATGACAGGCAACATATTATTATTTTTTAGGGGCGCGTAAGCTAATGTACAATTCGTTGTTCCGAAATCAATTCCAATAATATATGTAGCTTCTTCTTTCATGCTTATTCCTTAAAACAAATCATTTTACTTCTATTTCTGCTGGGCAGATGATATCTGTTATCGTTTCACCAGTTTTTTTTGGCAAGGAACGTTTAAGCGCTTTCCACCCTCGATGAACGACAACACCTGTATAAGGAGCTTCTCCTCTAACTTTACCAACCAATTTGATTTCAGAAGAATCATATCCTTTTGGAATTTGTACCGTTGTTCCTTCTGTTTCGTCTCTTAGTGGACGAATGGTCATCAATTCTTCAAGCGATTGAGAACAGTCTTGATGAATTTTACGAACAGCAGCCCCTACTTGTGCATCAGTGAAGGGAGTGATGTCTTCTTTTAAAAAATCGATTAGCCTTGCTTGTTGAAGATAATTTAACAATCGAATATGAGATTGATCCAACATTTCAATTGATGTAAAAGAGTTGTCTTTTAAAAATTCTTCTGTTTTTTGAGGATCTTTAAACGCTTTTATAAATGCTTTGAAAGCAAGACCAAGTCCCATAAATAACCATCCTTTATTAAAAGCTAATACCGTATTGTTGTTGATTTAACATGATTTGACAAGCTTCAAAAATGGAACAAATAAATCCTGTATGAATTAAAATTTCAATAATTAGTGAAGTCAAAAAGAAAGCGAAGACAAATAAAAGTAACGGTTTTCCACCAGGAACGCGATTTTCATTGGGAAAATGAAGATAATAGCGGCCAATCCAAACCATTAATACAGGCATAATTCCATTTAAAATAGAATCACCAAACCCTCCGGAAGTATCTAAAGCAAGCAAGAAAATCCGTTCAAAATAGGCAGAAAAAATAAATGTGGGAATTACGACCAATAAACCTAAAACAACCTTCCCTACCCCTTGCTTTTTTATTTTTAAACCATCAGACAGAAAATCGAGCAAACCTAAAGCTATTCCTAAAAAAGAAGTAACAAGAGCAAAAAATCCAAAATATTCGGCCAAACTAGAAACCCAAGAGCTTTGCACATGTTGTCGAACGAATTGAGTTACAGGTTCACCTACTTCCAAAGCTTTTAAAAGACTATGAGGTCCAAAAAGAGGAATGACTCCAAGAACTAAAAACTGCCAAATCAAATAAACAAAAAAAGTTAAAGTTGTTCCTCCAATAATAGCCCAACGTAATGCTGTCGCATTCCTTTTTAGATAAGGAGTCAAACTAGGTAACATTGTTTGAAAACTAAATGTCGTTAATAAAATAGGAATCGCTAAAAATGATGTCGACCAACGACGATGTCCAAGCATTTCTAATTTCACTTCAGACAATCCAGTACTGATTAAAGCTAAATAAGCCACAATCATCGCAACAAAAAAAATCGCATTTACTTTTCCCACAATACGACTTCCAAAGTAAATAATTCCTCCAAAGCAAACGATAAAAATTAAGCATCCCCATTCTTTCGAAATAGACATTCCCAATAAAGAAGGGGCTACATCTCTAACCAACGATCCTCCAGCAGATGTATAAGCCACAATAGATGCATAAGAGATAAATAAAAAGAGAATCCAACTGATCACACGGCCTACCGGACCTAAAATGGTGGAAGACATAGTAATCACATGCGCGCCTTCCTTCATCCATAAATTCACTTCTAATAACAATAATGCTGACAAAGTCATCGCAATCCAACAGCATCCCATCACAATTGTTGAAGGAATAAATCCGCTTATTCCTGTTGACACAGGAAGTGCTAACATTCCTCCACCAATGCATGTTCCTGCTACTAAGAATATTGCAGAAATCAAACTTCCTTTTTCAGGATTCGTTTCCTTGTCTTCCACTTGCGCTCCTATTATTTTCAAAGTGATTGATGATGGATTTTACTTTAATCTGAACTTTTAATTCTTCTTTTAACATTCAATTTTTGCTAAACTTTTGCTTGGATTGATATACCTTGCTTTAACGTAATTCTTCCAATTAGCTGGGTTCAAATAGAAAAATCTAAAATAATTTATTAATTGAATGGCATGACACAATGAAATTTGTGTATAATATCCGAATGATTATAGAATTTTATCTCTTATGCCGGCAACTCTTAAAACATGCATTTTGAATCAATCGCTTAACAAACCCCTGTGTTTTTCAAAAAACAAGCTCTCTCACAAGCATAAAAGTAGAATTGATTTCAAATAAAAAGGAACAAAAAGCTGTGATAACCTGAAAATTTCATCCTCCCATTTTACCTATTATGTGTTTGATTATTAAAAATATATCTTTCTCTTATCCTAATCATTCTCTTTTAAAAAATGTTACATTAACTTTAAAACAAGGAGAAATTGGAACACTTATTGGTGCTTCAGGTTCTGGAAAGTCAACTTTATTTAAACTTTTGGTCGGATTGCTACCTCTTCAAGAAGGAGCATTTTATGCCATGGACCATTCTCAAGCTTACGAATATTTTGCTTATATGACCCAACAAGATTTGCTTCTTCCCTGGCGAACAGTCTTAGAAAATGTTATATTAATTTCTGAACTTGGGCCTAAATCTACCAATCTGCAAGAAGTCAAAGAAGATGCTTTAAAGTTATTGACAGAGATGGGCTTAAAAAAATTTATTCATTATTATCCAGAACAACTCTCCGGCGGAATGAGACAACGCGCCTCTTTAGCACGCGCATTATTGCTAAAAAAACCTATTCTACTCCTAGATGAACCATTTGGAGCTTTAGATACTGGCTTAAGAGAGCACCTTTATAGTTTGTTGCATGAGATTAGAGATAAATATGGAACAACAATTTTACTTGTTACGCATGATTTTAGAGACGCTATTTCTTTATCAGATCGTCTTTTCTTATTAGCTCACCAACACATACAAAAAGATTGGATTCTCTCAACTGATATTAAAAGTGATTTTACTAAAATGAATTATTTACAAAGCGAATTAAGACAGCACCTTAATTATTGTTTAAGCACCAATTTTAATAGCTAGTGCTTACTTGTCGTTACTGATTAAGGGCCACTAGGCAAATTAATGTAAGGAGTACCTTGATAAGACGCCTGTCTCATCTTATTAAATAAAGAAGAATCAAAAGCATAAATTCCTAAAAATATTAACCCAATGATAAGCCAAAATATAATTAAAGCTAAGCGACTCATTTTAAATGAAAAAAGAGGTACTTTCATTTTTTGCTCCTATAACTCATAACTCATTCTTAGACTTTTCCTTGTTATCATAAATTTAGGCAAACTAATTCTTCTTGAATTCCGCCAGTGATTTGTATTTTCTTTTCAAAAGAGAGATACACATCGTATTCTAAACGAACGCCAAACTCGTGAGGAAGATAAATGCCAGGTTCAATTGAGAAGCAAGTTCCGGGAATTAGCTGCCGAAAATCTCGAGTTTCAAAATTGTCTAAGTTAGCTCCAGGTCCATGAACGTCTTGTCCGATATTGTGCCCAGTTCGATGAATAAAATATTCACCATACCCTTTTTCATTTAGCACATCTCTACACAGTTGATCAACTTGCCAACCCTGAATAGAAAGGCCTGCTTCATAATTTTCTTTAATAAAAAGAGTTGCTCGATCTCGAGATTCTTTTACAAGATTAAAAATATGTTTTTGTTTTTCTTGTGCATTTTTTGCAGCCACACCAACTCTTGTAATATCTGCATAAACAGAGTTTGGTTGATTTTTTTTGCACCAAAGATCTAATAAGATGAAGTCTCCAGGTCGAATAGACAATGCCCGACCTTTTTTAGGGCTGTAGTGGGGATCAGCAGAATTAGCATTGATAGCGCATGTGGGAGGATCTACTGTCACACAATTGTGTTCGATCATAAGTTTTAGCATAAATTGCTGAACTTGGTATTCATCAACGGCTTGGCTAGTAATTAATTTTTTCTCAATAAAATTCCAAGTTTGGGCTACAATTAAGCTCAATATTTCAGCTGCCTCTAAATGACTTTGAAGTTGTTGAGGATTCCAAACACAGGTATAACGTTGAATAAAATTTGCCGAACTAACAATTTCTACTCCATTTTTTCGCATGAAATCTATTGTGCCTGCATCCACTTTCGAAAGAGTAGGCAAAGCATTAAAAGGAGAATATTCCATAGCAATTTTATGATTTTCTAGTTTCAGAGAAAACACCTGGCTTTCTAGTTCCTGCCAACTTTTGTAAATCCATTTTATTCCCGGTAAATGATCCAGAGTATGGGGTTCAATTTGAGGAACGATTTTGATGGGTTCTCCTGAGCTCGGAATCCAATAGAAAAAACGCCTGGTAAGTATTTTTGAAGCAGGGATCTCTAAAAAAATATAAGCTAGAGAATTACTATGCCTAAAATCATAAAGCAACCAACCATTGATCTCTTCTTCTTTTAATTGTTGTTGAACTTCAATTAATTTTTTTTCAAATTCCATAAAATTCCAACCAAACAATCTTATAATAATTGATTAATCCTTAACCACTCCTGAAAAGTATTCCATATCATGGGAGAAATCTCTTGCTGCTCAGCTAAAACAGGAATGGTTTTTTTCCAAGCTTCTCTTTCCCACGCAAGTGTCTGTATACTTTTATTCTGCTGATAAAGGGCATAGATTTCAAAAGCTTCGTTTGGATGTAATCTAGAATAGTTAATACTTTTTTGTAACCCTTTTTTAAACAATTGAACAAATTCGTCTTCTGTATAAATTGTTTTAGTTTTAGCTAAAACAATCAATTCATAATAAGTGGGCATTCCAAGTTCCGTTAGCTTAAAATAACGTGTGCGTATACCCAGGCTTTTTAAATGTTCAGTTTCAATATTCCAGTAAGCTCCATAAATAACATCTACATTTTTAGTTCTAAATGGGGTAATCAAATCACAATTAACATTTAGACACCCTTTTACTGCTATAGAAGCATTTGCTAATAGCTTATTTAAACTTGCAGCTTCTTTACCACCCGTACAAAACCCAAGCATTTTTCCATTCAAATCGGTTAAATCATGAATTTCTTCTCCCTCACGAACAATCAAAGCATTTAAAGGTTCTTGAATAAGAATTCCAATCGGCTCAACCTCACCTTTTTTTTGTTCGACACGGATAGTATGAGGCATATAGGCTAACGCCAATTCACACTGGTCTAATAATAAATAAGATGTAGCATGGCCAGGCTCCTGCATTTTCTTAATCGAAATGTTAATGTGATGTTCTTGAAAAAAACCTTTATGGATACCCACATAAAAAGGAATATGATTAGGATTTGGTAACCAATCTAAAACAAGTCTAACAGGAGGTTTGGAAGAAGCTTGTCGATGGCATCCCATCAAAATTCCACACCCCACAAAAAACACAAACACAATAGAATAAGTTAACCTAGAATAGGTAAAGTGCGCTTTCAAAATTTTAAAAAATCTTTTTTTTAAAATAAAATACTCTATCAAAAGAATTATAGAATAGATCAAATAGCTAAGCAATGTCAGACAAAACAGGGCTGCAAAATTTGTTGCTAAATCCATGTCTCTTCTACTCTCAACCATTAAAACACCTAACCCATTTTGGGCTCCTGCCCATTCACCTGCGATAGCCGCTATTCCTGCAATAGCAGCTGATAGTCGCAACCCACTAAATAGATGAGGAAGAGACCAAGGCAATTTTAATTTGCAAAATATCTGCCAATGAGTTGCATGATTAATCATAAAATAATCAGTCAATTCTTTAGGAACTGAACGTAAACCTTGAAAAAGGGTAATTGTCAGCGGGAAAAAAATCATTAAAGCAGTGGGTATAGCAATAGCAATGTAGCTCCAGCCAAACCACATAATCATGATAGGGGCTAAGGTAAACATAGGAATACATTGTATAATCACAAAAAATGGCTGTAAGAAATTGCGAGCAATCGAAAAATGATCCATGATCCAAGCAAGGGGGAAAGCCACGCTAAATGCAAGGGCGAATCCTCCTAAAATCTCTTTGAGAGTTACACCGGTGTGAAAGAGAAAACAATCCGGTTTTTCTATTAATTGATTAAATATTTGAGAAGGTGGAGGTAATACCCAAATCAAATTCGGATTAAAATAACTAAAAAATTCCCAAACAAACAAAATGAAAAGGAACGTACAAGTGACGATCAAGATATTTTTCATATTTATAATAATCTGAATAGAAGGGCATCTTTTAACTAACTTTTTTTCAACAAAATAGAATAAAGATAAGAGTATCGATAAATGATTTTATAATTTATGTATTTTGCTGAATAGGAAATTCCTCTAGTAAATAATAAGTAAGGGTTTCAAAATGCCATAAACGGATATTCATTTAAATTTCCCCTAGGGATGTTAAATGCACTAGAATTAATTTAGTTATTCAGGGATTGAATTAATGCCATTGCTGCAATTAAGCGTAACGTTTGAGAAGGTTCTTTTAAAATTTCAATTAAAAAAGGAATAGATTTCATAGATCCAATCCGTCCAATGCCCTCTAAGATTTTTGCTTTTGTTTCCCGATCACTATTTAAATACTCTTCCTGTAAAACATGAATAGGATCTTCTTCGTGTGACCATATTGATAAAACTAGAGCGGCCTGTATTCGTACTTTGGTACAGGGGTCTTTAAGAAGTTCCAATACCACTTCAATAGATTCTTCATCACCTTCTGTTAAAAGTAGGGCGGCAGCGGCACCTGTAATGCCCCAGTTTCTTTCTGATAAAAATTCTCGTATCGCATTTTGTGTATTAGGTTCTTTTAAGATCGATAGGATATTGAATAACTCTAAACGAAGAAGCTGATTATTCATTTCTGGATTTTCTGTTATTTTTTCAGATCGACTATAATGACAACCTGCAATCGATTTAAATATTCCACATTCAATTTCACAAAACTTATCTTTTTGCGAAAGCAAGACTTGCTTGATAACTTGAGCAGCTTGTTTCAAACAACATCTTTGTTTGACTAGTCCACAAGCAAGATTGAGACGGATATAGGGATCTTGATGATTTTCAAGAAATTGCGAAGCCAAATCTATACCTGCTCTACCTGCTAAAGCTAAAGCAGCTGAAGCCGTCAAACGGACTTCGGGTTTATCGCTTAATAAGTAATATTGAAAAACTTCTTTAGCTTCGTTTGGATGATAGAGCAATAATAGCCAGGCAGCAGACAATGCAACTTTAAAATGATCATCTTTTACTCCCTTTCGAGCAGCTTCTATAATACTATCATTTTGCTCTTTCGACTTAAGCAAGCCCATTGCTTGATAGCTAGCCATTTTCACCTGGGGATGATAATCATTTGTTAAAATTAACAATTGGTCGACATCCCGTTGAGATTGAAAATGAGCAATAGCCTGACAAGCCACTAAACGCAAACCGACTCGATCGCTTTGAATTAAACGAACGACTTCTTCTCTTTTTAAAGAATTCAACAAAGCAACTAGAGACTCGATAGCTAAGGCTTTTTCTTCGGAAAGACTTTGCCCTGAACTAATTAAAAATTCTAACTCTTCTTTTAATTCTAGTATTTTCATTTTCCCAATTGCTTTGATCACCTCATGTTTAACTAACCTAACTTTCTCATTTCGAAAAAGTTCCTTAACTGATTTTATTAATTTGTCATCGTGTAAATGGCTGGCCAATTTCACAGCAAAGGCTCTGATCGCATAATTTGAATCTTGCATTCCCTGAAAAAGTATTTCTACTCCTTTAGTATCCTTACAGAAAAAAGCTGCCAATAAAGCAAGGTGTCGAGTAATTAATGAATGAGATTGAGCGGCCTTGCCTAAAATCCCCCAAGCCATTTCTTCTATTAATTCTCGATTTTCCATTTGATTTGGAAATTGCTTAAAATAGTTTTGCCAAGCACAAAGCATTTCTTTTTCGTAACCAGAACGCGCTGTTGCTTTAATATAAACTTCATGAACGCTTTGAGAACTAGAATAAGAAGCTATCGCTTGTTTAGCTTCAAAGTAAGCGGAAGGGGTATCTTGAATATGCAGATGAGCTTCAATACGGCGAACGACCTTCTGAATTTCCTCTTTTTCAGCTCCGAAAATCTGCAAGAAATAAAGAACCAAAAAAGTTAACAAAATAGATCTGAGCATTAACATTCACAAGACTTAATCATTTGACTAATTGATTTAAATTCGGGTTGTTTGGAATCTTTTAACAACTCAAAAAGAATTGTTTCGGAACTACTAATTCGAATTCCCAAATCTCTCATTTCGGCAATTGCAGTAGAAAAATTATAGATAGAACGAGATGCAATCGCATCGTTTAGAACAATGACTTGCTTTCCAGCTTGCAAAAGCCCTTTAGCTGTTTGCAAAATACAAATATGAGCTTCAAGACCGACAATGACCCATTGTTGAATGTAAGATTTTTCGATATATTTTTTTATAATAGGGTCATCCAAACAAGAAAAAGTCGTTTTCACCCATGGAGAATATTGGTCTCTGAGAAGAGATTTCAAATCCATTAAAGTTTCTCCTAACCCTTGAGGATATTGCTCAGAAATAAAAATCGGGATTTGAAGTGCTTGAAAACCTTTGATCGCTTTAAAAATAGCTTTCAATACATCTGCTCCAAGATCAACTGTCGCAAATATCTTATCTTGCATATCAATGATCAACAAAGCTGTTTGAGATCGCTCTAAGTTAATAGGTAAGATCATAATAGTTTCTAAACTTTTTTATATTTAAACCCAAATTAAAATAATTCGGAAATCATCCAAATGGATAGATTTTTGAAAAAGTTATCCCAAGCTTCCTAATTGACGCCCTCCAATTAAATGGAAATGCAAATGAAAAATAACCTGCCCAGCCATCGCTCCATTATTTGTGACCAACCGATACCCTTCTTCAATATTAAATTGCTTGGCAAGTTGCTGAGCAATGACTACGATTTCGCTCACGAGTTCAAGATCTTCTTGTTGGATAGACTGTAAATTCGAAATTTCTTTTTTGGGAATAATAAGTAAGTGGACTGGAGCGACTGGATAAAGATCTTTGATGACAATAATGCGTTCATTTTCAAAAATTTTTTCCGCTGAAAGCTCGCCTTTAATAATTTTTCCGAATACTGTCGTCATCAATTAAAATCTCCTAAGTATACTTTAAGGTATAATCTAAAGCTTTCAATGCATCTTCTTTTGTTTCCCAAACCGATATAAAACGCCCTTTATGGCAAAAAACTGCACCCGGAATACCCGAAACTCTTTTTAGGTCTTCCTCTAATAACCCAGCCCATTCTTTGGGTTGTGGTAAACGAACCTTCATTCGATCTTGGTAAGAAGGAGGAATTCCTCTTAACTTCCAATGAGGACCTGAAGGCATAATTACAAATAATGCTGGATGCTCTTCTCCTTTCAACTCAAAAAAAATTTCAAGCCAAGGCAAATTTTGATCAAACATTAAACATTCTTTTGATTTATTCATGCATTCAGCAATAATTTCACGGCAAGATTGAGTATATTTAAATCGTTCCCATAAGCGATCTAAATGTTCATAAACAAATTTTAGAGCTTTATGAAAAGCTTGATCCTGCTCTTCATGAGCACAATCGTAATGAATAGGTGTGAAATTAGAAACAATGTGAGAAATTGAGCAATATCCAGGAATCAAAGGATCTCTTCCATTATCATGAGCGTCTATTCCCATGACTAAAGATGCATTAAAAAGCTCGTATTCATTGGGTTTCAATCGTTCAAGATTCTTTAAATATTTGAGAATCATTCCCGCACTACTCATAGGCCCTTGATAATCTACTTGATGATGATCAAAATGTTTTTGAGAAGGATCATAAATACCTCCTACATCACAAATATATTCGCATGTATTTAAAATTTGTAAATCACGTGTGCGAATGATCTTATTTTCATCAATCAAATCAAAAAGCATTAACAAAGCACATGCGGTAACTTCATCTGCATGAAATGTTCCATCATGCGTGCCACAGCTTCTTGGGTTTTTCTGCATATTATCTCACTTAAGCCTATCTCGAAAATTTTTCTAATTAAAATTCACAGCAGATAAAGACCATAAAAAAACATAAAAAATAATTATGGCAGAATAATATTTTAGAAAAAAGCTCTATCTATCCTTTCCTAAAAACTTGTTCAAGTCTCTGCATTAAGACTTCTTTTTTTATCTTTATGAACAAACCAACAGCAATAGCAACTTCTTTTCAATCTTGAACTTTCCATTATCATCCCCTATGAATTTAGGAATCAAACTGCTTAAAATAAAAGCTTTAAACTCACTTCTATTTACAATAGTTCCTAATTCATTAGCTTTACACTTTCACCTGCCTATGTAAATTTATTTTTTTATTAAAGGTATAAACAACTACCCCACATTTTTAAAAAGCTTGGAAGCAGACTTTAAGCTTTTATAGGCATACAAAATAGGAACAAAAATAAAAAATTTAGTTGGGCAAGAAAATTAAATAGAATGTTAAAAAACAATGAATTGACAAAAAGTTGTTTTAATTTAAATGTTATGGACAGCTCAGATAAAACCCCCTCTAATCAAAATGAATAAAAAAACATGAAATGGCTATGGAAAGTAATATTGACTTCTATCATTACGATTTGGCTACTCCTGATGGCTCAATCACAAACCTTAACCGAATCAATGAAAAAACTGCTGAAGCAACAGTATTTATCCAAAATATCTCTCCGCATTTTGTCGGTTTCCAGATCGACCCCCATTTGATTTTGTTTAATATTAAAAGCACACTTGCACAATTAGGTTTGGATGGAATTGGATTAAATTTTGAATTAGACAAAAAGAACTTATGTGCTCAAGTCCATACTAAACTCAATGCGATCGGTCCTATTGCAATTGAAATGTTAAAATTATTAGAAATAGGAAGTTCACTCGGAAAATTATTTGCGGCTGATGAAAGACGCCGTGTGAGAGATCCGGATTATTTAAGTCGAATGTTTGGGCGATCTGATAGAAGAGGTAAGCCCCTTTTATCTTTAGGAGGTTTGCATGGAAGCAATGACCTTATTTTGGATAAATTAGATGGACGAACAATAGTTTATTTAACTCTTCAAAATGGACGCGTTACTTACGATCCTTCAATTACAGGATTCCTTCCGACTTTGGCAAAAGCTCTTGTAACAAACACTAAAATGCGCGACATGTTACGTTTACATCAAGAATGGAATCCAATGATGACTCGCAACGTTTCTGAAGATGAAATTTTGCTTGTCCGCACATTGCCGCTCCATATTCGTACAGTATTTGCTAGAGTTGTCGATAATCTTTTATCACCAGGTTATCATCACACTTCGGCCTCTATTCTTCAACCTGATACATTTGCCTCTGGAGATATTTATGAATTATTTGGAAGTAGTAAAAGAGAAATCACCGATATTCCGTTAGAATTTTATACTTTAGAACCTTACCGTGAGCATGTTTTTTTTTCAGATAGAGATCAACTACAAACGTGTTTGGAAGACAGCAAAACTCTGTTTGAAGCTTTTTCGACTGCTCCCCAACCTGTTGAAAATAGAGCAGCCGTATTTATTGTAAAAGGGCAACAACTAAAATCTTTAAAAGAATCAGATTGGATTACAAGAGAAACAAGAACCCACGAATTTCCAGGAGCTTTTCATGGAACTCGTCAAGCTTTAATGGTCGAACGTTATATTGAACAACAGCCCTCTTACCCATTTCTTAAAGCAATTGACAGCGGTTTGATTACGAGCCAGGGAATTCTATTAACTCGTTACTTCCCTTCTCCCTTAATGAAAAGGATGTTGCTAAGCGATCAAGTTCAAAGATGTTTAAAAGGAATTTACTTCCAATACCCCTCCTTATCCCATAAAGATTTTTTTTCTGCAGAAGATAGAGCTCTTCTGCATGACCTTGAAAAATTCGCTATTCCCGTTTTTTGGGTAGATGAAGCGACGGGACAAATTTTGCAATACCTTCAAAAACCAGATCGCGATACAGGTTTTTTTGTTCCTTTAGCTCATGTAGATACATTTTTAAAATCTACTGTTTTTGGGATTTATGGCTCAAATTTATTAGCTGGGGACTTTGAACAGGAGCTTCATTGCTTGCTAGCTGGAGTTTTAGCAATGCGTACGGAAATGCAACACCCTTTACTCCATAAAAACACCCCTTTAGCATTAGTCACGGGTGGAGGGCCTGGAGCGATGGAAGTTGGCAACAGGGTCGCAAAAGATCTGCATATTCTATCATGTGCTAATATCGCCGATTTTAGAACTAAAGATGGATCTGTTGTTAATGAACAGCTTCAAAACCCTTTTGTCGAAGCTAAAATGACTTACCGGCTTGATAAACTAGTGGAAAGACAGGCTGATTTTCATCTAGACTTTCCTATTTTTTTAATGGGTGGAATCGGAACTGACTTTGAATTTTCTCTTGAAGAAGTGAGAAGAAAAGTGGGATCGGTCAACTCCACACCCATTCTTCTTTTTGGAGAACCTGCTTATTGGCAACAAAAGCTGAGCTCTCGATTTGAGTGCAATCTTCATTCAGGAACAATCCAAGGATCTGAATGGATCAGTAATTGTTACTATTGCATTCAAAAAGCTGAGCAAGGCTTAAAAGTTTATCGTGATTTTTTCTTAGGAAAACTTCCCATTGGTAAAGGGGGGCCAATTTATGAACAAGGATTTAAAGTTGTCATCTAATCCTTCAATTAAATTTGTCGGAAACTTTTAAACTTAATTTTTATAAGTTAATATGGCATACTTTAAATTTGGAGGTAAATGGTCGATCAAGTTAAAAGCGGGACTTACTATATGGTGGCTACCAGCAATGACAAATAACTTGCTGCCAGGATATCGATCTAACAGCCGATTAATGGAAGTAATTAGAAATTCGTTGCGCTTATCCGTTAATAGAAATAATTTCTCCAATAAACAGACTCCTTCGTGCATCGCTTTTTCTGAAAATGTGACATCCAATGGCAACTCAGATCTTTTTTTTAACTCTACATTTGTTTTTAAGATAATAGCTTTTCTCTCCAATTCTTTAAGCATATTTAAACTTTCAATCAAATCTAATAAATTTTCCTCAAAACCAAACATGCGTATATTTTTTGAAATTAAATCGTAGCTACGCTTAGAATAGATCCGGCTGAAATTTTGCGCCTCTTCTTGATACTCTATCCCTTCCACAAGTAAGACATCATTGTCTTTTCCAAATTGATTGATGATTGCAATCTCTAAATGTTTATAGGCTAAAATTTTGTGATCTTCACCCATAAGAATAATATCTGCTTCCTCTAGTGAAAAAGCATTTTTATAAGCGATATTCCAATACTGGGAAAGCAGTGTTGTATCTACTGGAACACCTGTATAGTCGACCTCTTCCTCTATTGTTTGTTCGGCTCTTTCATTTCCCATCGGAGGAAATGCTGAGATCAGAGAATTAATTCTATGGATTAACGCAGGATCTATTATCGGAAGATTTCCTCTTTGCTCTTCGACCGATAGGCTTAAGGGTTTTCCAAAATTTGGTTCTCTATTTAAAGAATCAGCATTGCTTGACAAAGGCCTTATTTTTCTTTTATTGATTACTTGATACAGTAAATAGCCCGCTGCGAAACAACTAAAGACGCCTATGGCAATTGCTATGATCGTTTTCTGACGTTTAGTTAAAAATAAAAAATGTCCTTTAAACAAAGAAGAATAATAGCAAGAAAAGTGGCTCAATAAAATTCTCATTTTTTTATTCCTTTCTATTCTTAAAAATATATCTAGCGATATACTAGATCTTATCTTTTTTTGATTTATTTTCTATTCAAATTATTGCGTGGTTTTTCAAAAGAAACATTAAAGAATTATTATTGTTGACAACAGCAATTTTATTTATTAGTGTTCTTAATTGAAACTGTTTACAGATTACTATTTAAATAGTATGCATATTTGATGATAAACAATAAAAGTCATTGATAAGTTAAGAAGAGCAATTATGATTCCTCATACACTGGATCAACAATTAGCTGTACAAAATACATCAACTGCCATGCAACAAATGAATAATTTCTTGCAAGACTTCAGCCTTCCTTTAGAAGATAGGTTTGAGATTATGAATAATGTATTTATCAGATGTATGCAAATCTTTGTAAGACTCGAAGGAAAATTAAACCAACAAATTACCCGCCTCACGAACGAAGTAAGACACCTCCAAGATAATAATGAGAACTTGCAACATCAACTTGAGGCTATAGAAGCTGAACAATACAAAGAAAAGTTAATAAAAAATTATCAAAATTCGGCTGGAATTATTAACAAAATTGTATTGGCAACGGGTCTTACTTTAAGTTTTATTAATCCTATAAATATGCCTGCATCTGTTTTGGCACTTGGAATGTCTCATCTTTATCAAAAATCTGAAGTTT
>NZ_BCPZ01000092.1:0-2191 GCF_001950615.1 Candidatus Protochlamydia sp. W-9 | reverse complement strand
CATTTGAGCAAGAATATCGAACCAATCATCCTAATTGCTCACGATTAGAAGCACTAAAATATGCTGATAACAAAGTGCGCGAAACGATTCAGGAGTTAGCGAACCTTGATATCCCTAATGCGGCTTCTGTTGATGGCTTAGACTATGCCTAAATTGGCTTCATTTTAAGAGGGAAATTTTTCCTCTTATTTTTTAACTCTCACGACACTGATGTTTTATTAATTTTTTTATTTACCCATAAAGTTTTTATTCTCGTCTTTTTAAGCATTTTTAAAAGGATGGAATAATCTCTTCTCTGCAATTTTTAAAAACATTCTAATTTTTATAAGTTAATATGGCATATTTCAAATCTGGAGGTAAATGGTCGATCAAGTTAAAATCGGGACTTACTATATGGAAGCTGCCAGCAATGACAAATAACTTGTTGTTAGGGTACCGATCTAACAGCCGATTAATGGAAGTAATTAGAAATTCGTTACGTTTATCCGTTGATAGACATAATTTCTCCAATAAAATGACAATTTCTTCCATCATTTTTTCTAAGGCATCATGAGGCAACCCAGATCTTTTTTCTTGCTCTATTTTTGTTTTTAGGATAACAACTTTTCTCTCTAATTCTTCAAGCATATTTGAAATTTCATCAAAGGGTAATAAGTCTACCTCAAAACCAAACATGCGTATATTTTTTGAAATTAAGTTGAAATTGTATTCAGAATAAATATGACTAAAATTTTGCGCCTCCTCTTGATACTCTATCCCTTCTAAAAGTAAGACATCATCGTCTTTTCCAAATTGATTGATGATCGCAATCTCTAATTGTTTATAGGCTAAAATATTATGATTTTCACCCATAAGAATAATATCTGCTTCCTCTAATGAAGAAGCATTTTTATAAGCGATATTCCAATAACGGGAAAGCAATGTTGTATCTACTGTAACACCTGTATAGACGACTTCTCCCTCTATTGTTTGTTCGGCTCTTTCATTTCCCGCTAGAGAAAATGCTAAGATCAGAGAATTAATTTTATGAATTAGCGCAGGACCCTCTATGGAAGGATTTTTTCTGTGCTTTTCAACTGGTTGGCTTAAGGGGTTTCCAAAATTTGGTTCCCTATTTAAAGAAGCAGCATCACTTGACAAAGGCCTTATTTTTCTTTTGTCGACTTCTCCCTCTATTGTTTGTTCGGCTCTTTCATTTCCCGTTGGAGAAAATGCTGAGATCAGAGAATTAATTATATGGATTAGCGCAGGACCCTCTATGGAAGGATTTTTTCTGTGCTTTTCAACTGGTTGGCTTAAGGGGTTTCCAAAATTTGGTTCCCTATTTAAAGAAGCAGCATCACTTGATAAAGGCCTTGTTTTTCTTTTATTGATCGCTTGATATAGTAAATAGCCTGCTGCGAAACAACTAAAGACGCCTATGGCAATTGCTATGATCGTTTTCTGCCGTTTAGTTAAAAATAAAAAATGTCCCTCAAAAAAAGAAGAATAATAGCAAGAAAAGTGGTTCGACAAAATTCTCATTTTTATTCCTTTCTATTCTTAAAAATATATCTATCGAATACTATATTCTATCTTTTTTTGATTTATTTTTATTCAAATTATTGCGTGGTTTTTCAAAAAAAAATCATTAAAGAATCATTATAGTTGACAATAGTAATTTTATTTATTAGTGTTCCTAATTGAATATGTTTACTATTTAAATAGTATGCATATTTGATGATAAACAATAAAAGTCATTGATAAGTTAAGGAGAGCAATTATGATTCCTCATACACTAGATCAACAATTAGCTGTACAAAATCCATCAACTGCCATGCAACAAATGAATAATTTCTTGCAAGACTCCAGCCTTCCTTTAGAAGATAGAATGGTAATGCTGAGCCGTGCTTGTGGTGAAGCGTTCCAAATTTTTGGAAGACTCGGAGGAGAATTAGACCGACAAATTACCATCTCACGAACGAAGTAAGACACCTCCAAGGTAATAATGAAAACTTGCAACATCAACTTGAGGCTATAGAAGCTGAACAATACAAAGAGAAGTTAATAAAGGATTATCAAAATTCGGCTGGAATTATTAACAAAATTGTATTGGCAACGGGTCTTACTTTAAGTTTTATTAATCCTATAAATATGCCTGCATCTGTTTTGGCACTTGGAATGTCTCATCTTTATCAAAAATCTGAAGTTT
>NZ_BCPZ01000091.1:0-144 GCF_001950615.1 Candidatus Protochlamydia sp. W-9 | reverse complement strand
GTGCAGGTTCTTACAAAAAAATGAACTCTACCTTTTTGAATATCAATGTCTGTAAATTTTACCCCTTCTAATTAATCAGTTTGGTTACATGATTGTTCTCTAACTTTTGATCACTATCTTAATTGCGTAGTAAACAATAAGGTG
>NZ_BCPZ01000090.1:0-1149 GCF_001950615.1 Candidatus Protochlamydia sp. W-9 | reverse complement strand
TGGCTTAATTTTGGATCTGGGCTAGAAGAAAGAGCAGAGTAGCTGCTAGGAGTATCGCCATCTATAAATTTTGATCGCATATAATTCCTTTTTTAATTCATTAAAAAATAAATAATAATTTTAAATCAATTTAGCTATTTTGTTGAGAAATAATAGAGTCAATTTTTCTTGCTACCTGGGTATCTCTTGATCAGTAGCAAGTTGATAATATCTCAGAGCTTCTTGACGGAATTGTACAACATCTAGCCCCTTTTTTACAGATTTAGAGTTTCAAGCTCGTATTGGGCATCTGCATGGCCTTGATTGGCAGCAAGCTGAAAATATTTAGTAGCTTCTTGATTCGATTGGGAGATACCTCGACCCTTTTTATATCTAATTCCAATAATGAATTGAGCATCTGCATGACCTTGTTCGGCAGCGAGTTTGTAATATTTAATAGCTTCTTGATCTGATTGGGTAACACCCCGCCCATTAGCATACCTGATTCCAAGGTTATATTGAGCATCTGCATGACCTTGTTCGGCAGCGAGTTTGTAATATTTAATAGCTTCTTGATCTGATTGTGTAATACCCAGCCCATTGGAATATCTAACTCCAAGGTTATATTGAGCATCTGCATGACCTTGTTCGGCAGCGAGTTTGTAATATTTAATAGCTTCTTGATCTGATTGTGTAATACCCAGCCCATTGGCATACCTGATTCCAAGGTTATATTGAGCATTTGCCTGACCTTGATCGGCAGCGAGTTTGTAATATTTAATAGCTTCTTGATCTGATTGTGTAATACCCCGCCCATTGGTATACCTGACTCCAAGATTATATTGAGCATCTGCATGACCTTGATCGGCAGCGAGTTTGTAATATTTAATAGCTTCTTGATCTGATTGTGTAACACCCCGCCCATTGGAATATCTAACTCCAAGGTTATATTGAGCCTTTGCATTCCCTTGATCGGCAGCGAGTTTGTAATATTTAATAGCTTCTTGATCTGATTGTGTAACACCCCACCCAGTGGCATATATGACTCCAAGATTATATTGAGCTTTTGCATCGCCTTGGTCTGCCAAAAGTTTAGTTGGTAAAAATGAGGGAGAAGAAGAGTAAATAATTTTACTTTTTTTACCGCTCCAAAAAGACTTCCAATCTTCT
>NZ_BCPZ01000089.1:0-1022 GCF_001950615.1 Candidatus Protochlamydia sp. W-9 | reverse complement strand
TGGCTTAATTTTGGATCTGGGCTAGAAGAAAGAGCAGAGTAGCTGCTAGGAGTATCGCCATCTATAAATTTTGATCGCATATAATTCCTTTTTTAATTCATTAAAAAATAAATAATAATTTTAAATCAATTTAGCTATCTTGTTGAGAAATAATAGAGTCAATTTTTCTTGCTACCTGGGCATTCCCTTGATCAGTAGCAAGTTGATAATATCCCACAGTTTCTTGATTGGATTGTTCAACTCCTAGCCCCTTTTTTACAGATTTAGAGTTTCAAGCTCGTATTGGGCATCTGCATGACCTTGATCGGCAGCGAGTTTGTAATATTTAATAGCTTCTTGCTCTGATTGTGTCACACCCCGTCCATTGGCATACCTGACTCCAAGGTTGTATTGAGCCTTTGCATGACCTTGATCGGCAGCGAGTTTGTAATATTTAATAGCTTCTTGCTCTGATTGTGTCACACCCCGTCCATTGGCATACCTGACTCCAAGGTTGTATTGGGCCTTTGCATCACCTTGTTCGGCAGCGAGTTTGTAATATTTAGCAGCTTCTTGCTCTGATCGCGTAACGCCTCGCCCATTCGCATATCTGGCTCTAAGGCTGTATTGAGCATCTGCATCACCTTGATCGGCAGCGAGTTTAAAATATTTACAAGCTTCTTGATCTGATTGTGTAATACCCAGTCCATTGGCATTGAGCATCTGCATGACCTTGTTCGGCAGCGAGTTTGTAATATTTAATAGCTTCTTGTTCTGATTGTGTAATACCCCGTCCATTGGCATACCTGACTCCAAGTTTATATTGAGCATCTGCATGACCTTGTTCGGCAGCGAGTTTAAAATATTTAAAAGCTTCTGCATCTGATTGTGTAATACCCAACCCATTGGCATATATGACTCCAAGATTATATTGAGCTTTTGCATCGCCTTGGTCTGCCAAAAGTTTAGTTGGTAAAAATGAGGGAGAAGAAGAGTAAATAATTTTACTTTTTTTACCGCTCCAAAAAGACTTCCAATCTTCT
>NZ_BCPZ01000088.1:0-139 GCF_001950615.1 Candidatus Protochlamydia sp. W-9 | reverse complement strand
AGTTGTTTTTCCTCTTTTTGCTAAACCTTTAAAGACCTTGTTTCTTTTTATGCGTTTATTGTGGCAAACATCTATCGACGTAGAATCAATAAAAGCAATTCCTGTGATTTCTCCTCTTTTGTCCAAAAGATAAGCAAAT
>NZ_BCPZ01000087.1:0-2873 GCF_001950615.1 Candidatus Protochlamydia sp. W-9 | reverse complement strand
TTGGAGCCAACATCAACCAGTTAGCAAGCCATCTGGTCAGACAAGCGACATTGAAAGGTTAATTGTGCTTTCAGACAAAGATGTGCAAGACTGGTGAGAAAAACACTTTCATTTTCTAAAAAGCTAACTAATCCCATTAGGTTAATAAAATATTTTTATTTTTGATTACCATAGATAATTGAGAACCTTACCTATTAGCAATATCCTTAAATTTATATTTAATTATAATTTTATGATTAAATATAAAATTTAAATTGTAAATTATGTAAATAAATCTTATTATTAATAAGAAAAAAAACAAAATATTATAAAATTTACTAATAAATTAAAAAATAGAATCCTATGCAATTAAAATATATAGATGGCGATATTCCTAGCAGCTACTCTGCTCTTTCTTGCAGTCCAGACTCAAAATTAAGCCAAGGTACAATAAACAATGGTAAAACATATATTCTTTTAGGAAGCTTTGAAAAAACATACCCTTTAATGCGTAGAATTGGAATTGGAATATATGTAGCTTTTAAGACTTTATGTACGTTAGGCTTGGGACTTTTTTCTGAAAGTGTTCGAGAAGATTGGAAGTCTTTTTGGAGCGGTAAAAAAAGTAAAATTATTTACTCTTCTTCTCCCTCATTTTTACCAACTAAACTTTTAGCAGACCAAGGCGATGCAAAAGCTCAATATAATCTTGGAGTCGTATATGCCACTGGGCGGGGTGTGACACAATCAGATCAAGAAGCTATTAAATATTACAAACTCGCTGCCGAACAAGGTGATGCAGATGCTCAATATGCTCTTGGATTTATGTATGCCAATGGGCGGGGTGTGACACAATCAGATCAAGAAGCTTTTAAATATTTTAAACTTGCTGCCGAACAAGGCGATGCAAAAGCTCAATATAATTTTGGAGTCATATATGCCAATGGGTTGGGTATTACACAATCAGATGCAGAAGCTTTTAAATATTTTAAACTTGCTGCCGATCAAGGTCATGCAGATGCTCAATATAACCTTGGAGTCAGGTATGCCAATGGGCGAGGTGTGACACAATCAGGTCAAGAAGCTATTAAATATTACAAACTCGCTGCCGAACAAGGTCATGCAGATGCTCAATATAACCTTGGAGTCAGGTATGCCAATGGGCGAGGTGTGACACAATCAGGTCAAGAAGCTATTAAATATTACAAACTCGCTGCCGAACAAGGTCATGCAGATGCTCAATATGCTCTTGGATTTATGTATGCCAATGGACTGGGTATTACACAATCAGATACAGAAGCTTTTAAATATTTTAAACTTGCTGCCGAACAAGGCCATGCAGATGCTCAATACAACCTCGGAGTCAGATATTCCAATGGACGAGGTGTTATGCAATCAGATCAAGAAGCTTTTAAATATTTTAAACTCGCTGCCGATCAAGGCGATGTAAATGCTCAATATAATCTTGGAGTCATCTATGACAATGGGCAGGGTGTGACACAATCAGATCAAGAAGCTATTAAATATTATAAACTCGCTGCCGATCAAGGTCATGCAGATGCCCAATATAATCTTGGAGTCGTATATGCCAATGGGCAGGGTATTACACAATCAGATCAAGAAGCTATTAAATATTACAAACTCGCTGCCGATCAAGGTGATGCAGATGCCCAATGCGAGCTTGGAGTCATATATGCCAATGGGCGGGGTGTGACACAATCAGATCAAGAAGCTTTTAAATATTTTAAACTCGCTGCTGATCAAGGTGATGCAGATGCCCAATACGAGCTTGGAGTCATCTATGCCAATGAGCGGGGTGTGACACAATCAGATCAAGAAGCTTTTAAATATTTTAAACTCGCTGCCGATCAAGGTGATGCAGATGCCCAATACGAGCTTGGAGTCATATATGCCAATGGGCGGGGTGTGACACAATCAGATCAAGAAGCTTTTAAATATTTTAAACTCGCTGCCGATCAAGGCCATGCCGATGCCCAATTCGAGCTTGGAACTCTGTAAAAAAGGGCAAGAAGTTGAATAATCCAGTCAACTAGCTCTAAGATATTATCAACTTGCTACTGAACAAGGGAATGCTTAGGCAGCAATAAAAATTGGCTTTATTATTTCTCAACAAAACTAACTAAATTGGTTTAAAATTAAAATTTATATTTTAATAAATTCAAAAGGAAACCATATATAATTAAATTTATAGCCGACTTTTCTCTCAAATAATCTGTTTTTTAAGCTCCAAGTTTAGCCCAAAATAAAGCAATATTTAAGATCCATGTGTTTTTAGGAAACTTGGAAAAAGCCTATCCTTTAAAGCTTAGAATTGTGGCTAGAATGCACAAAGCTTTTAAGAATTTATCACCTTGAGCTTTGAGATTTTTTAAAAGCGTTAGAAAAGTTTGAAAATCTTATTAAAACAATAAAATATTAAAAATATTTACAAATTTTCCTCATTAATAAAAGGAAATTAAATAGATGTAAATTTATTTAATTTTAAATGTCTAATTATTTTAATAATAGATTGCTAAAAGATAAGTTTAATAAATTAAATTTGGTTTTAAATAGGTAAGGTTCTCAATTATCTATGGTAATCACAAATAAAATATTTTATTAACCCAATGGGATTAGTTAGCTTTTTAGAAAATGAAAGTGTTTTTCTCACCAGTCTTGCACACCTTTGTCTGAGAGTACAATTAATCTTTCAAGGTAGCTTGTCTGACCAAATGGCTTGCTAACTGGTTGAAGTCGGCTCCAAGGAATGGTTTCCCAATAGACATTAATTTATCAGCGAAATAGAGGGCTTATTTTTAAGGATTCAGGCAGTTTGGCAAAAAGAAGCCCAGCGGTTTTTTATCTCGAAGATCCACTAGCCTAGCAAGCACTTG
>NZ_BCPZ01000086.1:0-92817 GCF_001950615.1 Candidatus Protochlamydia sp. W-9 | reverse complement strand
ACCTGAGTTGATTATATATAATCTGCACTACTTAAAAGTAGTGCTATATGTGCGACATCTTCATGCCTCACACAAGCTCTATTGTTTGCTTGCACATTGTCTTTCTTATACTGTCAAAACAATCTCGCATCGCTCAAGGCGATCGCTATTCTTACGATTAATTTATCGTTAGAGTACACAAAGATTAGCGAAATGAAGGAATTAATGCAACAGCTAAAAAATAAAACTCTTTAAAAAATGCACAAACAACTTATTATGAGTTGATAAAACTTGAGTGTATTGCTCTCACCACAGTTCTTTCTTCTTTACTAGCTCCTTTTTTTTTACCTTCTATCTTTTTACAGACAAACTTCCCGTCAGTTTAAGCTTTAATACCAACATTGCACAATCGCAATTGCAACCTTTACTTATAGTTTTGAATCGTGCAAAGGAGGACAAGAGCAATTAAAACCATTAAATATAAATAACTTGAGTAAAAAATAAATTTCATTTAAAAATTTTTGAAAATTTATCCGGGAGAAAAGTTAAAAAAATTTTAAAAAGGAAACGATTGCTACTTAAAGTAAATTTAAAAAGGTTAAGGTATCAGAGACACCCAAACCAATTTTTATAATTTCTACTCAAGAAGTCGTATATATAGAAAAAGAAAGACAGATAACTTGATGATTAAGCTTATTAAAAAGCTCTATTAGAATAAGCATGCAGATAAATTTTATCATAAGCTGATTTTGACTCTGGGGTAAGCAAAGCTGAATTTTTCACCTTAGGCCAAAGTGGCTCATAAGTAGGCGTTTCCCCATTCCCATGGAGGGTAGTTTTATACAAATATAAAACCTCGAAGGTATTGGGACCGAAGTAGTAATAGCTGGATTCAGGAACCGTTAAACCAAATTCATTTAAAATGAGGGGTTGATTTAATCCCTGCCTGGCCGCTATCCCTGAATCTATAATTACCGCTATTTTCACTCCAATGACCTCAGCCATTAATTGAATTTCCAGATCGCCAAAATTACTTACATTAATAATTGGATAATTCTTACCTCTCATATAACTTTGGTATTTCTCGACAGAGAGTTTATATTCATTATAAATTTGATTTTTAAACTGTGCCGTCTTTTCAGGAATATCAAGATAAGCAGCAATGGCATTTTTCAATTGTTTTACAGTTGATTCCGATATAAGCTCCCTTTCAATTGTCAATAAAGCGGAAAACGCACTCATCAAACACCCATGCGGGCTAAAATAGGGATGTTTATGCCAATATTGCATATCTATTCCAACATAATTCGTGGGACAGATTTGTCCCTTTGAATTAACAGCTTCACGATTCAAGCCTCTATAAAAATCCTGATAGGTTTTTACTGTATCCTGAATAACATGTTTCAAATTTGAGTCTAAGCAAGCATGATTAGGAGTCCAGGGAATTGTCACGGTCTGAGAAGTCGAGGCAGTTTTCAATTCACCAGTTTCTACTTTAAATTTTCTGAAAGGTTTAACCCCTTCATCGTCATATAAATCCCTTAAAATGAGTAAATGTTGAGGACCAAATTTTGTTTTAAGCGTCAAAGAAAGATTGCAAATTAATTGAAAAGTTGTTTTTATTTTTTCAACTCGTTGATTATCTTTTTGCTGCAAAAATTTTCGCGTATTAATCATTTCTGGATGATCTTCTTCAATTAAGTCTTCCATTACTAAATTAAATAAATGCAGTTTTTCTTCCTCAGATAAATCAACTAACAACCTTTTTAAACTTTCAGGATCATAGGATGGTAGTAAATTATTTTGACATGGCTCCACTGCATAAGTAAATTCATCCACAACTCGATTAATTCTTCGTAAATGGTCAGAATTAGCCGTTTCACCACAAGGGCAATCAAGCACTATTTCAGGTGCAGGAGCAGCAAGGGAAACTCCGTCTACATTCAATTTTAATAAATATCCTCTACAGCCATTTTCTTCTAATCGACTATGAGTCATAAATTTTAATACCATAAATCGATACAAGGCTTGGCAATTCAATTCATCGATAACTGTATAGAGATGCTTATTAAAATTAATCTTTCCATGTTTAGCTAATTCCACTAATTCTTTAAATGAATTAGCGTAAAGAACTTCTAAAAACTCTCGAGCTGTCTTTATTCCTTTATAATTTTTTACATACTCTGTTTCTTTAGATGGGTCAAAATCTCCGTCAAAATTTAGTCCATAATCCCCTGGAATGACGCCTTGATTTTCAACTCGGGCATATGCTTGATTGATTTGGCCTATTTGACTATAAATCTTTTCAGTTGGTGTCAAATCTGTACTTTCTCTTTCCAAATCTTTTTTTAATTGGAATAACTTCTGTGTCAGTTCTTGCTCACGTCGAATTTTTACTTTTAACTCTTCTAAGGCTAATGTTGGATTATCTGAAGTTTTTTTTGAGAGCATTTTTTTAGCTTTTTCCATAATAAGAGTATTTAAATTTTCTAAATCTTTTACTCTGCACTTTAAGAAAGCCACGGATCCTAATTTTTCCACCTCATAGCTAGCATTTTGTTTAGCCAAGTTTTTCACTTCCGAATCCAATCTTTCAACTTCTTGCGCCAGCCATTTAAGCCTCTCTTTTTTCTCATTAATTTGGAAAAAATCGTTCCCGATAGGCAACCTAGCAATTTTAACTTTTAAACTTTTGGTTCTTCGTAAAAAATTTAATTGATTATTAATCTGTTTAGCTAATTCTATTTGTCGTTGAGAAATAATAAGCTGAAAATTTTCGGTTTCTTTTTTTAAATTCGCGATATGTAATTCATTTTGTCTAAATTGATAGAAACTAAAAAATCCGATAGAAACAATATTAGCTAATAGAAGACCTAAAAAAGTTATGCGTGGGACTGCAAAATTTTGCATAACAAGGTTTTGCTCGTTGTTCAAAATGCTTTCTAATGACCACTTCTTTAACTGCTCATTCGTTATATTTATATCTTCAATTCTGTTATCAAAATTTAAGGTCAAATGAGTTTGTTGAACTTCTTTTTCTAATGTAAAGATCTTATTTTTTAAATTTTCAAATCTTTCCAGAAGTTCTCGCGTGTTAGATACTAACTGTGCCTGTTTACATTTGATGTGTTGAATTTTTCGTTGTTGTTCAACAATACGCCTGACTCCATATTTACCTAAACTTAAGATATTTAAAACAATAAACGTCACATGATTGAATGCAATAAGTAATTCAGACTGAGGAGTATAAACGTTTCCTAAACTGCTTGGTTGTACTGACAAGTTACTCATAAATTCCTATATACTTATGATAATTCGTATTAATTTATACTCTCATACCTTAGACACCCTAAAGCAATTAATCTTTAGCTTGAGCTAACAATCTCCAATAAAGGTGTAATTTATTAACAGTGCTTTCAATCCTTTCGACAATCCCCTCTCCAAATACATTTTCATCAAATGAACTTAGATAAGTTTTTAAATTCTCACCTTTATGATATTTTGGAAATAATCCATAGTAAGTGACACTCGGATGATTATAAAGGTAGTAAACTTCTTTTGTGTTTGGTCCAAAGTAATTGATTTGACCAGCTGGAATCATAGCTCCAGATTCATCAAGAACCGTATTTTGGCCAAGCACAAATACACCTATTTTCACTCCAATTAATCGAGCAGTCAATTCAATCTCAATATCAGAATATTCGGAAATCATTTCTATCGATTCTCCTCTCAACCACTTTTGGTATTGTTTGAGAGACCAATGATAATCTTGTTTAATTCTATCTTTAAATTCTTTTGCTGTTTCTTCGTTATCTAAACAATCTGCCACCGCTTCTTTTAAAAATTTTAAATATCGATTATTAATATAATTTTTATTTGTCATAATGATAGCTAAGAGATTGGAGAACAAACACCCGCGAGGAGAAGCATCGTAATCATAGCCTTCTAATAATTCATGACTCCCGTAGTATTGTTCAGAGAGTCCTTTGATTTTATCATCACTCTTCCATTGAGCTGCATATGCTTTATTTAAAGGATTTTGCAAATAACCAGGAATCATTTGCATCATTTGTAAGATAGAATGATCTGCTTGAGCCTCTTGCAAAGCAGTATAAAGCAAAGGATATTTCGCAAGAATTTCAATATTCATTTGCCATGCTACAATAGGTGCAGAGTCTTCGATTTGATCCAAAATGTTTATGCTTACTTTCTTATAAGGAGTTACAAGAGGGTTATCATTTGTCATTTTTTCCTGCCAAACAACTCCTGTATGCTTTTCAAAATTTTTCATAATAGAGGCAGCTATATCACAAACATGGTCATAAACAAGATTAACAAGCGCAACTCTTTTTTTATCCCCCCTTGTAACAAATCCTCTCAAACTTTTACTTTCTTGACTTCCTTCTTCGAAAAAAGGATCCATAAGCCAATAATAAAGATATTTTTGCTCTTCTTCAGTCAATAAAATCCAAATTCGTTTTGCTCTTACAGGATCTATTCCATATTGTAAACCTGCCGTCCCCGAAACTGGGCCAAATGGGTCTTCATTTCTCAAAATGATTTTGCTTCCAAATCGGCCATTTTCAAAAGTTCCTACTTGAGCAGGATTAGAAGGCTTCATTTCTAACTCAGATGCTCTTCCGATTTTCAATTTTATTCCTTGACAGTCTCTGACAATAGCACCATGCTCTAATATATCTAATACGAGAAGTTGATAAATAGCCATTTTACTATATAAATAGTCTGGATCTAGATAAATCATTTCACTATCATTAAATTTAACATTCGATTTTGAGTCATTGCCTAATTTAAGCATTTTGTCTAAAATGTATGTCAAACTTTCATTTATGAATTTCTCTGGAGCTACTGTTTTTTCATTTCGTTTAACGTAATCTGTAAACAAATTCTCTTCATCATCATTACTATTTAAACCGTAATCTCCTTGTACTTCTTCATCAGCTAAAACGATTCCATATTGATCTAATGTCTTTTTGTCTGCGGGATTTATTGGTTCTAACTGTCCAAGAATAGACGTTCCCAATTGTTTTTTTATACGAGAGATTTGGTCTAATTGTTGCTGTAATTGCTTTACTTTAGCCTTATCTTGTCCAACAACTTCTAAAGTTTTTTCATAAGTCATTTGTTCAAAAACGGCTGGATAGTCTTTTTTTAATGCTAAACGTTGCCTTTCCAGTTTGGCGCACTGCTCCTGTAATCTTGTTAAATCAATATGAAGCGTTTCCCAGTTCTTTTTATTAGATTCTAGTTTCCTTAAACAAGCTTCGTCTTCAGTTAATTTTTGTCTAATTTCTGAAATTTCATTTTCTATGATATGGGGATTTTGGCTATAAGCTTGTAATCCTTTTTGCCAACTTACAAATGATTTTGCAATTTTTATATTTGATAAAATTTGATGCTCTTTTTGCTCGTTATCCCTTTGAGATTTATCTTTAATGTAATTATTTTGCTTTATCAAAAGCGAAACTTTTTTATTTAGTAGAGAATTTTGATAGGCACTGTAAATACCTAAAGTTAGGAAATTTGTTATTAAATTTTTTAAAAAATTAGCAAAACTGATAGATAAATCTGAATCTGGAAATAATAAGCTAAATTGTCTTTTCAAGTTTTTAGCTTCGACTTCTAAGGTAGTTAAATTTTCCTCTGAAATGAAAGTCGCACTTTGAGGTTTATTTAAAATTTCTTCACGAACAGATGTCAAGCGATTTTCTAAATCGTTCCATTTCTGTATGAAATTAGATGATTTCTCTTGTATTTGTTTTTGCACGCGTTGAAGATTATTTACCTTATTTTTTTTCGCTAAAATTTCCAAACTACCGTAAATACCTAGGGTGAGGGTATTAAAAAATATAAAAGTTACTGTCTCCACAAATGAATTGACTGCTGGGAAAGGATGAAAATCTCGTCCAAATTGAATAGATGTATATAGATCACCAATCAACATATTATCCCTTCTTAACTGGAAAAAATAATTAAATTAAATAATTTTGAAAATCCAATAAATTCTTAATATAATACATATTAGAAATAAAAATTAAATACTAACTATTTTTTAGATAGAATTTAATCCAAATTTTCATTCATATAGAGAACTGCAATCTATCTCAAGAAAAAAAAGATGGGATAAACATATTGTTAATTTTTTATTAATAATCGAATAAGTCTACCTTTTTAATTTGGATGAATCAGCTCAACTGCTATTTTTGATAAATAATATGTCACATTTTTCATATAGAAAATATGATAGTAAAAAAAAGAAAAATAAAACCAATTTTCAACCTAATAAAAGTAGGCATCTTTTTGCTTAATTCTTAACAATTGCAGAGTTTAAATTAACACAAATACTTAAAATAAATTTTAAGCTTCTAGAATTATAAAAAATTAGAAATAGAAAAATTAGAAGTTATTAGAAATACTATCTTTTCATTATAATTTAATTACATAGCCATTTAATAATTCTTAAAGATTATGCTTAAGTAATTTTATAAAATTCAAATCGCCTTAATCTATAGATGAAGTTCGTATAAAAAACAATTAATTCACAAACTGCAATTTCAAGTTGGTTTACCATACATTGAGTCTATCAGGAGACTTATGCTATTTTAAATCAACAACTATTTCAAGTTTTTATAATTCAACAAAATCCTGTAGATATAGGTTACATCTTACAATAGCGAAAATTCAACTTTAAGAGCTGTAACTAAATTTTCAATTTGGTATCTTTCAGACTATGGAAAACTTGTTTTGTTTCTAAAGTTTAGTAATAAAGGCCAGTTGGGTTAGAATTTAATAAGTACGTGCAGTATTTATATTTAAATTTTTTAATAAATTTTATTCAAAATTGTACAAAATAATTTAAATCAACTTAGCGTAGTTAAAAATAAAAAATTTAAAAAATTAGTTTAAATTAATGATCATGTGCACTTGCTAGACCTTACGGATTTAACAAATGAAAAATTTTAACGTGAAAACGCGATAAACTTTTATTTTAACTCGAGCATGAATTCTTCTCATTAACACACATTCTAACAGAATTGAAAAATCTACTAGAAGTTATAAGTACTTTTCGTTAATAGATTTTTTTAACCGGTAATAAACCGTATCAGGATCTTGATTTCCATCAAATTTTAACAGAATTCCTTGATTAGTATAATATTGAATAAGAGGGCTTGTCAACTCATGATAAACTTCTAATCTTTTTAAAACTATATTAGCATCATCATCTGGACGACGATAAACCTCTTCTCCACATTTATCACAAACTCCACGAAGACGAGGAGAAGAAGAATAAAGGTTATAAACCATTCCGCAATTCTTACAAACAAGCCGACCTTCTGCTCGCTTAACAATCACTGCATCGGGAACTTCTAAATATAAAACAATCAGAGGGATTTTTATATCCCGTTTACCAGCTAAAGCTTCTGCTTGTGCGACAGTACGAGGAAAACCATCTAGTAAATACCCTCTAGCACAATCTGGATGGGCAAGTCGATCAAACAGCATATCCATTACAAATTCGTCGGGCACTAATTTTCCAGCTTGAATAAATTCTTTTGCCTTCAAACCGATAATCGTTTCTTTTGACATATGCTCTCTAAAAAGATCGCCGCTAGAGATATGAGGAATTTGATATTCATGCGCAAGTCTTTTTGCTTGAGTTCCTTTTCCCGAGCCTGGAGGGCCAAGTAAAATTAAAGCAACGGCTGCTTGAGTACTGACTAGAGGTTTTGTGCTTTTTATCATAAAATCATTGGAAAGTTAAATAAAAAAATAGAATAGACAAAATAAAAATCTTAATCAAGGACTATACTCAAACTAGTGATATTTTCAATTTGATTTAATATTTCCTGAAAAATTCATTACTCATAAGAAAAGATTAAAAAAGTTTTCCCCATTTGATTAAAAGGTTCAATAAGGATTACTTCTTTCTCAACTTCTCAACTTTTATATCTTACTTTTTCCAAGGGTAAGTAATTTTTTTTGAAACTTTTATGTGAGCATAAGAACCGTAATTTCATATTATTTAAGTGACTCGAGCTTTGAGTTTTCTAGATTTATTGTTAACATTTGTTAATTAAGTTAAGTTTATTTAAATTTTAGGATAATTTTTCAATGAAAAACTTTGAAATACATCATACGTTCATGCTAGAAGCCATCGCCGAATCTTGGAAAGCACGTCTTCATGCTCCTCCTAATCCTTGGGTGGGATGTGTCATTGTCAAAGATCAAAAAATTATTGGAAAAGGTTATACATATCCATCAGGACAAGCTCATGCTGAAATCAATGCCTTAAAATCAGCTAGCGAAAATGCTAAAGGAGCTTCTTTATACGTAACTTTAGAGCCCTGCTCTCATCATGGAAAAACACCACCTTGCACAGAAGCGATTATTCGCGCAGGGATTTTAAATGTCTATGTGGCTTTAAAAGATCCTGATTCACGAGTTCGAGGGCAAGGAATTCAAAAACTTCGAGAAGCAGGTATTCAGGTTAAAGTTGGAATTGGTGAAAAAGAAGCAAACGTTGTATTAACCCCTTATTTATATCAACGTGAAAGCCAAATCCCTTATACAGTCTTAAAAATAGCGACAAGCGTTGATGGTCGAACAGCTGCTGTGGATGGAACTTCTCAATGGTTAACGTCTTCTGAAGCACGATTAGATGCGCATCTACAAAGAGCTTATTCCCAAGCGGTTGTAATCGGATCTGGAACTGCAACTATCGACTCGCCTCAACTTACAGTTCGACATCCAACTATTCATCTATTTCAACAACCACAAAGAATTTTAATTGATTCTAGCGGCAGAACTCCTGCAACAGGCCTCTTATTTGACCAAAAGTTAGCTCCAACTCTTGTTTTAACAACGAAAGCTTCATCTATTATGAGGCAGAATGAATGGTTAAAAACTGGGGCAGAAGTCATTGTGATTTCTGCAACAAAAAATGGGCATGTCAACTTACGCGAAGCATGGCAATTACTTGCGAAAAGAGGAATTATTCAAGTTCTTGTCGAAGGTGGATCTACGTTACAAAGTGCTTTGTTAGAAATCGGTCTTGTCAATTGTCTGTCAGTTTATACAGGGCCATTACTAATCGGTAAAAGCGGTCTTCCACTATTTTCTAAGGAAATTCCGACTCTAAAAAAAGCCAAGATGTTAAAAATTCAAAATATCAAACAATTCGACAATTCCTTTCGAGTAGATTATTTACTAAAAGTTTAATCTAGGTAAAGAAGAAAGCTTTTTAAATAATCACTTTCTGGATGAAACAGATTAATGGGGTGATCACAGGCTAATTGATGTTTACCGATGAGGCGTACATTTCTGTTTGCTTCTGCCGCCGCTTGAAAAACAACTTTTTGAAATAGAAGCTCATTAACATGATGTGAACAAGAACAGGTCAAAAGAAGAGATTTTCTAGGCATTTTTTGCATCGCTAATCGATTAATGTCTTTATAACCACGGCAAGCAGCTATGACATCTTTTTGCTTTTTTGCAAAAGCAGGAGGATCTAAAATAACAAGATCATAATCAAGAACATCTTCACGTAAAAATTTGAAGACGTCAGCACAAATGAATCGGTTGTCAAATTCGGAAAGTTCATTTAAAACAAAGTGTTTTTGACAAGCATTTACAGCTTCTTGAGAAATATCTACTGAATCTACCCGTTTAGCTCCTCCAGCCATAGCATATACGCTAAAACCACCAGTGTAAGAAAAAGCATTTAATACTTTTTTGTTGAAAGATAGAGTTTTTATCCATTGCCGCATTTCGCGATGATCAAGAAAAAAACCTGTTTTTTGAGATTTATGTAAATCCGTTGTAAATTTTAAACCATTTTCAAAAAATGAAATATCGCCAATTTCTTCTCCTGATAAATGCTTTTGTACATCTGCTAATCCTTCTTCTTTACGAGAGGGTAACACCGATTTTTCAAAAATCGATCTTGGTTGAAAGAGTTCGTTGAGAGTCTCAATAATCCACGGCTTCAATTCGTCAATTCCTTTAGTTGAGCTTTGTAAGACAAAGACATCTTGATAAACGTCTATCGTCAACCCAGGAATCGCATCTCCTTCGCCATGCACAAAACGATAAGCATTAGTTTGTCTGAAATCAAATAACTGCTGTCTAAATTTCCATGCTGAAATGAGTCGTTGTTTAAGAGTTTCTAATGGCGGAACGCTATTGAACGAAACCATTCTACCAACAATTCCCGAACGACGATTAAAATATCCATAACCTAGCAATTGGTGAGAGGAAGCACAAACAGGAAGAATCTGGCCGTCTTTAAATGAAGGATAGGATTGCACAGCTCCAGAAAAAATCCAATGATGATAATTCCTAATCGCTTTATCTTTACCAGGCTTTAAAATGACACTATGCTGTTGCATGTATAAATCTATATTAATCAATTATTTGTCAAAAAAACCAAATAACATTAAAAAAAACCAGCCTATGAGCAAAGCTGCCCCACCAATAGGTGTAATTATTCCCCATCGTTTTACATTAGTTAATACAAGTGCATATAAACTACCTGAAAACAAAAACACGCCGATAATAAATGTCCAACCAGCTTTTGGTAACCAAGATGATTGAGAACTTTTCATCAAAAATGCGATTAGAATTAGCGTTAAAGCATGGTACATTTGATAACGTACGGCAACTTCAAAAACTCCTAAATAATCAGATGTCAATCTTGACTTGAGTAGGTGTGAGCCAAAAGCACCCGCAGCTATTGACAACATACCAAAAAGAGATCCAAAAAGATAAAATAACTGTTGTTGAAATTGCATGTGATGACTTTCAAAAAGATAAACTAGATTAATTAACTTTGTTACTCTTAACGATTTCATGAACTTTTTTCATGTAACTATCCCATTTACTTCTTAAATTTTTGATAGATTCTTCAAAACGTCTTTGTTCTTTCTCAGAATCATTAAATAAAGAAGCAATTACCTGTCGAATATTTTTTTTAGTTCCTTCATCAGGATTCACTTTTTGAAATAATAGAACCGCATTTAAAGCTTGCTCAATTCGTTGATTATTTTTTTGTCCATTTGCCAAAACTAATTTTCTATTCTCTAAGTTTCCTTCGATCAATGTATTATATAATTCAAGGTCTTTTATAAATTCAGAAATTTCGTGGTTAGTAACAGAATCCCCTGGTTGGCAATATTTTTTTTGGAAATATTCAATTTTATTGGCTACTTCGTCCAATTGCTTGAGAAAAGGTACTTCGTCTAAAGAGGTATTGTTGAACATATAGCATACTCCGCTTAGTCCTACGCTTGCTTATCCACTACTATTAAAGTGATTAAACTTTTAATTAACAATAACCCATACTTAGAAATCTGCAAGCCAAAAGGAAAAATATAAATTTCAATAAAAACTTTTTAACTATAGCAGCATAGTATCAATTTTTATCTAATGAGTCAACTGATAGACTTAAAATATATTTTACATAAAAAATACTATTGACTATTTTTTTTTCTTTGAAAGTCTTATTAAAAAAAATATATAATGACGTAATTTTATACATTTAGATAAGGATTATATGACAAAAAATCGTGATACGTCGTGGAATTCAGTCGGTCGTTGGTATGACAACTCAGTTGGTGAACAAGGACATTATTACCACCAACAAGTCATTATTCCACAAGTCACCAAACTACTTAATTTTTCAGACCAAGAACAGGCATCATTATTAGATTTAGCTTGTGGCCAAGGAGTTTTGAGTAGACATCTTCCCTCACAAATTTCATACACTGGTATTGATCTTGCTAAACAATTGATTACGGCAGCAAGACAACATAATCGTCGCGCTCAATGTGATTTTTTTTGTGCGGATGTGACCGAAAAACTACCTATACAAAAAGTAGACTTTTCGCATGCTACTATTATCTTAGCTTTGCAAAACATCCAGCTTCCTTTAAAAGTTTTTCAAAATGCCTCCAAACATTTAAAACCTTTATCCCCTTTGGTTATTGTCATTAATCATCCTTGCTTTCGCATTCCCCGCCAATCATCTTGGAAAATTGACACAGAAAACAAAATTCAATACCGAAGAATGGATCGTTATATGAGTGAAATGAAAATTCCTATCCAAATGCATCCAGGCCAAGGAATCGAATCTCAACAAACATGGTCATTTCATTATCCCCTTTCTACTTATACATACTGGCTTCAAGAAGCTGGCTTTACACTAGATCGAATAGAAGAATGGTGCTCCAATAAAAACAGTGAAGGGAAAGCTGCAAAGATGGAAAATAGAGCTCGCGAAGAATTTCCCCTTTTTATGGCACTCATTGCAAGAAAAAAAGGATAATTTGTATTAAAATAATATTTTATCATTTAGCACCGATGAATTGATGTTGAATGAATTTTTTAAATTTAAAAATTCTTATTCATCCAACATCAGCTCATATTTTTATCTTAAAACAATGCTTAAGAGTTTATTAGGAATAAAAACAACTTTCCCAATTTCTTTTTTGTTAATGTATTGCTGAATATGAGGGTTATTTTTAGCCGCTTCTAAGACATTTTCTTGCGTTTGATCTTTAGGTAAATCAAATCGACCTCTTACCTTACCATTAATTTGCACAACATAAGTAATTACATTCTCTTGTAAGTATTTTTCTTCCACTTGTGGATATGGAGTAAAAGAAAGAGATCCTTCACATTTTAAATGTTCCCACACTTCCTCTGCAAGATGAGGTGCAAAGGGAGCTAATACTTGAGTTGCCATTTGAATAACTTGTTTTGGATAAGTAACCAACTTAGTAAAGTCATTTATAAATTCCATCATTTTAGCAATTGCCGTGTTAAACTGAAGCAATTCCATATCTTTCGTTACGCTATGAACAAGACGGTGTCCCAATTTAAGCCCTTCTTCAGATGTTTCGTTGGTGACTTTGTCTGAAAATGCCATTTCATAAAATCGATTAAGAAACCGCCTTGTTCCTGACACAGCATCTGTATTCCAAACTTTTTCTTTTTCAAGAGGGCCCATAAACATTTCATATAAACGAAGTGCGTCAGCTCCATATTCTTGGATGATTTCATCCGGACTTTCCCCATTGAGTTTACTTTTAGACATTTTATCAATTTGGCTAGTTAACTCTTCTCCTGTTCGGCTATCAAAATATTTGCCATCTCTTTGTTCCACATAGCGAGGTTCAACATACGCACGCATCTTATTTTGATAGGAACGGGCAACAACGAGACCTTGATTACGAAGAGTTTGAAAAGGTTCTAGAGTATGCACGTAACCGCAATCATACAGAACCTTATGCCAAAATCGTGCATAAAGAAGATGTAAGACAGCATGTTCTACTCCACCTATATACAAATCAACAGGTAACCAATATTTTTCTTTTTCGGGAGCAAATGCTTCTTCTGTATTGTGTGGGTCGCAAAAACGAAGATAATACCAGCAAGATCCTGCCCATTGTGGCATAATGTTTGTATCTCTAAAGGCTTTTTTTCCTGTTTTTGTATCAATAATCTCTACCCATTCTTTAATTTGCGTTAATGGTCCTTTTCCATCGCCAGTGGGTTTGTAATTTGTAATTGCAGGTGGACATAGGGGAAGCTCATCTTCATCAAGAAGTCGAACCGATCCGTCCTCAAATTTGAGTAAGGGAAAAGGCTCCCCCCAGTACCGCTGGCGAGAAAACAACCAATCGCGTAATTTATAAGTCGTGGCAGACTTTCCTTTATGGTTAATTTCCAACCAGTTGATAACAACTTTCTTTGCTTGGTCTAGATTTAAACCATTGAGGGATAGATCATCACAAGCACTATTGACACAAACACCATGGCCCGACCAACATTGCTGTCCAGCCAAGACTTGATTTCGAATGGTTATTTCTTCACAAACAGGATCATAGACAGGAATGATTGGAAGCTTAAAAGTCATCGCAAATTCAAAATCTCTCTCATCATGAGCGGGAACGGCCATGATAGCCCCTGTCCCGACATTCATCAATACATAATCAGAAATCCAAATGGGTATTTCCTTATGATTAACGGGATTGACTGCATAAGCTCCTGTAAACACCCCTGTTTTATCCCGATTAAGCTCGGTTCGATCCAAATCACTTTTAGTTGCTATTTGCGCTTGATAAGCGCGAACTGCTTGCTGCTGGCTAGAAGCTGTAATGTGAGATACCAAAGGATGCTCGGGAGCTAAAACTAAATAAGAGACTCCAAATAAAGTATCCGGTCTCGTTGTAAAGACAGAAAAAGCTTCTTGGGTTGTTTTTTCGATAAATTGAACATAAGCTCCTTCGCTTTTTCCAATCCAATTAATCTGCAATTTTTTTAAACTTTCAGGCCAATCTAATAAGTCTAAATCTTGAAGCAAACGATCTGCATAAGCCGTAATTTTTAAAATCCATTGTTTAAGAGGCCTTCTTTCAACAGGATGGCCTCCATCTTTTGTTTTTCCATTTTCAATCTCTTCATTTGCTAATACAGTTCCCAAAGCTGGACAATAATTAACAAGCATTTCAGCTTCGTAGGCCAGGCCTTTTTCATAGAGCTTTGTGAAAATCCATTGCGTCCATTTATAATAATTTGGGTCACTTGTTGCCAGTTCTCTATTCCAGTCATAGCTAAATCCTAGAGCTCGAAGTTGGCGACGATAATTATTAATATTTTCTTGTGTAGATTCGGCAGGATGTGTTCCTGTTCGAATTGCATATTGCTCTGCTGGAAGACCAAAACTATCCCATCCCATTGGATGCATCACATTATAGCCTTTAGTTCGCATATAACGGGCAATAATATCCGTTGCGGTATACCCTACAACATGACCTACGTGTAACCCAGCTCCCGAAGGATAAGGGAACATATCTAAAACATAGTATTTGGGTTTCTGAAAATTATCGTCTGAACGATAGGTTTGATTATCTTGCCAAAACTTTTGCCATTTTGCTTCAATTTGTTGATGATCGTATTTCATTTTGTTCCATAAGTTAATTAAGTTTTCTAGCGAAGATTAGGTATCTGTGTTATACACAAAATGCCGAAAATGAGTATTTTAACTGCTAAACATGAAATGATGAATAAAAAAACAAAAAATATTTTAAGCAATTTAAGTTTAAAACATTTAGTTTTTATCATGAGGATATGTTTAAGAAAGAGTTTAAAAGCTCAGAATCTGTATTTTCTCGCGTTTTTTAAATCACATCGTAAGGTATTTGATTAATTCTATGGTAAAAACCAGCAAAAAGTCAAAACAAAAGGCTCCCACAATGTGGAGTGCAAAAGAAGAAAAACTATTCAATAATTTATTAAAAATTACAGAACAGTTTATGCGCGGTAAAAGCTTTATGCCTTTATCCCTAGAAGTTTTGATGCAACGACTCGCCCTTCCTCCTCAACACGAGGAAATTTTTCAAGAAGTTCTTAATAAATTACAGCAACAGGGATTAATTGAATCGAAAGAAGAGAAATATGAATGGAAAAAATCCCAAGCAGATGTGGTGACGGGAATTTTAAAAATGCATCCCCGAGGATTTGGTTTCGTTCAAGTTACGATCCCTAAAAATTTTGAACAAGACATTTTTATTCCCAAACATTTAACAAAAAATGGTGTAGATGGAGACGTGGTCGAAGTTATCCTTAACCAAGAAGTTATCTCTGATAAGGGACCTGAAGGGAAAATTGTTGCTATTCTTTCTCGTGGAAGAACTCATATGGCTGGAATCATCCGCCAGCTTGATAAAGATAGGATGTTCATTGCTCATGTTCCGCTACTTGGTACTCAACAACGAGTCGTTGTTCATCCAACCGAAGAACGTCAATTGCAAATTGGTGATCGCATTGTCATGGAAGTCATCGATTGGGGATCAAAAGAAACAGAAACCATCTGTCGATTTTCTCATTATTTAGGTCACATTTCAGATCCTTCATGTGATGTCTATGCAGCAATTGAAGAATTTGAGTTAAGGTCTGACTTTCAAACAGCTGCGATTGAAGAAGCTAATAGCCTGGGAAAGAGTGTTTCTAAAAAAGATATTCAAAATAGAGAAGATTTAAGAGAACTGATTTCTCTGACTATTGACCCAGATACAGCAAAAGACTTTGATGATGCTCTTAGTTTAACACGTGACGCAGAAGGTATCTATAATTTAGCCGTTCACATTGCCGATGTTTCTCATTATGTGCAGCCTGGAACTGCTCTCGATGAAGAAGCTAAAGCACGATGTAACTCTACTTATTTTCCAGGATATTGCGTCCCCATGCTTCCTGGGGCATTATCTGAAAATTTATGTAGCTTAAGACCAAATGTAAATCGATTAGCTGTTTCTGTTTTAATGCGCATTGACAGTTCGGGAAATTTACTTGACTATCGTTTTACCCGCTCTGTGATTAAAAGCGCGAAACGCTTTACCTATAAAGAAGCCAAAAAAGTCTTAGATGGGCAAAAAAACAGCCCTTATAAATCGCACTTAGAACTAATGGTTGAATTATGTCGTTTATTAAAACAAAAACGTTACGAACGCGGTAGTATTGAATTTTCTCTACCGGAACTCGTTATTTTAGTAGATGAAAAAGGAAAGCCTTATTCAACTGAATATATTACTTATGATATTACACATCAAATGGTTGAAGAATTCATGTTGAAGGCTAATGAAATCGTTGCATGGGATTTAAGCCAGAAAGGGAAAAATTTGACTTATCGTATTCACGATGAACCTTCAGAAGAAAATCTTCGTGATTTTTCCACGTTAGCTGCCGCTTTTGGATTCAAATTACCTGATCTTCCAACTCCTCAAGATCTTCAAAAATTATTTGAAAAAGCTGCAGAGACAGCCTACAGTAATTATTTAGCATCAAGCTACATTAGGCGAATGCGTTTAGCTGCTTATTCAGCAGAAAATATTGGTCATTATGGATTAAGCTTAACCCATTACTGCCATTTTACCAGCCCCATTAGACGCTACGTTGATTTAGTTGTTCACCGTATTTTATTTGGCGAAAGTGATCATTTTGATGATCTTCAAGAAATTGCTAATTATTGTTCGGAGCAAGAAAGAATCAGCGCAAAAGCTGAAAATAGCGTTGTGATATTAAAAAAACTTCGACTCCTAGAAGAAAGACATCAAAAGGCCCCGGAACATGAGTATCAAGCTATCATTACTCGAGTCAAAAATTTCGGCATTTATTTTGAGATCATTGATCTTCTTTTAGAAGGATTTATTCATATTTCCGATTTGGGTGAAGATTATTTTGTCTATGAAGAAGAAAAAATGCTTTTGAGAGGTGCTAAACACGGAGCAAGATATTCTCCTGGCGATAATCTCGTTGTTATGTTAGAAAAAATCGATTTTATTTCTCAGGAAACAAAATGGTATGTTTTACCTTCCGTTTCTACACCTAAGGAATCCATTGCACGTAAAAGATCTGCGTCCAAAGAATATCAAAAACATTTAAACAAGAAATGCTCAACTGGCAAATATAATCTCAAAAAAAAACAAGCGGCTTCTATGACTAAACTTGGGAAGAAAAAACGGAAAAGATAAAAAATTAAAAGTGAAGCAAGATGATGAAAGCTCAAACATTTGATAACAAATGATTTAAACTATTCGATTATCTCATTTTTGTTTACAATGATTTTATCCAAGTATTTAATATATAGGATTCATGAAAAAATATTTTATCACGGGACTAGTCATTCTCCTTCCTGCCGCTCTAACCATAGGTGTCGTTATTTTTATTTTTAATCTATTGACGACGCCATTTTTAGGGATTGTTAAAATAGTATTTGAACAATATGGACTATTCGAGAGAGGTTTTTTATTCCTGAATTCTGAGCAATTCCAAAATATTTTGGCACAAATATTAATCTTAACAAGTCTATTTTTTATCACAATTTTGCTTGGATTAATTGGAAGGTGGTTTTTCTTTCGTAGTGTAATAAAATTTGCCGAATATCTTTTTAGAAATATTCCTTTAGTTAATACAGTTTACAATACCTGTAAAGACGTGATTAAAACGCTCTTTAATTCAAAGGCTAATTCCTTTAAACAAGTCGTTCTTGTCCGCTTTCCTAATCCTTCTACTTACTCGATTGGATTTATCACGAAAGAAGGTTTGCTAGGCCTTCACAACACTCCTTTTGAAAATTCTTCTATAGTATTCATTCCAACAACCCCTAATCCTACATCTGGTTTTCTTTTAGTCTATCGTCAGGAGGACATCCTTTATTTAGACATGAAAGTTGAAGAAGCATTTAAATATATTATTTCTTGCGGAATGATTACACCTTCATTCCATCCTATTCAAAAAAAGCCCGATAGCACCCCTTCTTACGAATTAAATACGCCTCCAATTTCTTTTCAAGAAACATATGAGATATGAAAAAAAGTTTTTTGACTGGTTTTGCTATTTTATTTCCCGTGATACTCACTATCATTATCCTTGGCTTTTTCATCAACTTTTTGACTTATCCTTTTTTGAATCTTACTAAATTTTGGTTAAATCAATTTAATTGGTATGAAAACTCTTTTATCCTATTTGCAGATTTAGGGATCACTCATTTTATCAGTCAATTATTAATTTTAGGATTACTCATAGGTATTATTTTTGGCGTTGGATTACTAGGACAATTTTTTTTAATTAATTACATTTTAAAATTAGGGAATACATTAATTTTAGCCATCCCCTACATCAATAAAATTTATAAGTTTTCTCAAGAATTTGTCTTCAGTTTGTTTTCCTCCCACTCTAAACCCTTTGCTTATGTAGTACTAGTTCCATATCCCTCTGTAAACCATTTAAGCTTAGGATTTGTCTCGAAAAGTCTTTTAAATTTTCAAGAGCATGAACGTTTAATCTCTGTCTTCATCCCCGGAACACCTAATCCTTCTATTGGATATACGTTAAAATTTAAAAAGAAGGATCTTCTTTTTCTCGATATGAAGATTGATGAAGCAATGAAATTTGTGATATCTTTTGGAACTATAACGCATGATTTTAAACTTCTCGACCCAAATAAATGCCATGAAATCTAAAGTTTATTTTTTTAATGTTAAAGATAACCAAGCTAAAATTCATTTGATTTGCTCAAAAGCAAAGGAATCTTTTGAGCAAGAGAAACGACTACAAATCCTCGTCCCAACAATAGAAGCGGGCCAATATATTGATTCGCTTCTTTGGCGCTATCCCGAAGACAGCTTTTTAACTCATATATTGACTACAAATTTATCTTCTGAATGGATTGTAATTACAACAGAGGAAACTGTGAACCTTAATTTAGCTGCTCGTTTGCTTAATCTTTGTCCTCACCCCGTCAAATATTTTTCTTTATTCGCAGAAATTTACGAATTATACGACGAAAGCCACCCTCAAAAATTAGAAAATTCTAAATTACGTTTTAAGAATTACCAAGATTGGGGGCTGGCTTTATCTCTTCTCAAATAGTCTTTAAATTTAGCAATCGGCACTTGATTTTGTGGCGCGTGGAAATAATTTGACTAAAGAAGACATTTGCTCACCTAATAAATTAATCCCCCAAATTGTCACAATGCTGATCATCATAAAAACAAGCAAACATGAATAAACGAATTTTCGTAGGTATTTTCTTCCATGATTGAGGATTAGTATTAAACAACGTAAGAAAAGAGCGTAAATTTTATAAAGAAAATTGAAAATATAATTAATTATTCGGGATAAAATTCCTAATCCTTTACTGATAACCTGAATTCCTTTACTGATAAACTTAATAAAATAGCAACTCCCTTTTAAAGAGAGGTGGATTCCATAAGCAATGCTTCTAAATAAACTCCTTAGAATGAATTCAATGAATTTATTCTTGGCGAAGCGTTGAAAATTTCTTCGCAAAAAGTGGGGACAAAAATTAAACTCTAAATGCAGTAAAATATAATCTCTAACCTGTTCAAATGTTAAATTTTTTAATTGCTCTTGTTGATCTGCTAGATACTGCAAAATTTTTTGATGATGTTCTTCCGTCCAATTCAATAATTGTTGTTTTTTCTTAAAATAACTTACTTTCAAACTATCCCAAAAAGGTTTGATAGATTGCAAATAAATTTTTTTGATCGGATAAAACTGATAAGCAGTCTTTTGAAAGCCCATTTTTAATAAATTCTCTGATGCACTTAACCATTTTTCAGCAAAAGTTTGAGCCAACTCATATTTACTGTACCATTTTTCCTTCCATGCAAAAGCTTGTTTATTCACGAAATGAAATGTATACGCACTTAATTTTGAAATTTGGAGCATTGATAATAAAGTTTGGGAAGCATTAACTGATTGTAATTTCCAATTTTGTGCTTTTTTTATTCCTTTTATTATCATTTCATAAGTTCTTGTTAAGAAATGCTCCATTTTCTTTTTTAAAGGGTTTAATACTCGTTTTGGAGCTATTTTTTTTAATTGATGATTCCACAGTTTTACCTGTGCAATTGTTTTTAATCGTAAAAGTTGAAGCGCTTGATTGATATCTAAACTTAAATGAATAATCGGGCTAATTAATTTTTGTAGAGCTTGTTGCATAACTAAAACAACTTCTTTTATTTTCTGCTTTAAAGCATTTACTTGCTTTTGTACTTTTTGTTTAGTTTTTTTCAAGAATGTGGCTAAAGTATGCACAAGGGCGGGGATTCCTTCTACCAGGATCCATTTAGGCAGACCATAAATCACAAGATAAGGAGGAAAAGCTACCGCTAAAAATAAATATTTTCCAATCCGCATAAATCCTGTGTGAATAATCGTATATTTTGAATGATGGCGTAATCGATTCAGTGCCTCTTTTTTTAAATTTTCACGACTTAGTTCCCACGTGTCTTTACAGATGAATTCAGTACTTTGAATCGATGAATGTCGAAGATCTATCTTTTTAGAAGCATCATAGAAATTGGAATAAATTTGAGGATCACACTGCGTTAAACGATCAGATGTCTTATAAATTCCCACCGTAGCTCCTTTTTTTTAAAATAATAACATATTTAATTGATTTTTTAAACTACGTAATTAAATTTTATCAAAAATTTATTTGCTAAATTCAAAAATAAAATAAAAAAATTCATAAACTGAGAAGGAGAAACGGAAAGTTCAAATGATTCGATTATTCAGATTATTAAGAAAAATATCTTGCGCATTTCAATCCCCTTCCTTATAATGATTCCTTGTATTTATAAGGAGAATTCACATGACCCGCATGAGCAAACAAGGCGAAAGACGAAATCGTTTTCCTCGCAAACATCGTCAGCCCAGCACTAAAACAGGCCCAGTTAAAGACAATTTGCCAAACGGTTTTAAAGATCATACTAATGCAATCGAAGGTGATCTTGCTGCAGCCGTTTTTATTCCAAAAATTAAATAATTGACTGCTTAAAAACAGAAATAAGGTTTAACAATGTCTAGACACCCAAGTTTTGGTAAGGCAGGAAAAACTGCCACAAAGCGAAATGTACTTAAACGCTTTGAAAGAATTGATGTTTTGAAGAAAATTGGCCGTTGGAAAGATTCAGAAAACAAGCGGATTACAGGACTTCCTAAAACACCTGTTCTATAATCATTTATCTTCCTCAATTTTTAGAAACCAGAGTTTTGTTTTTCTTTTTGAACCCAATTCGCTATGAAGACTTAAAAAATAGTTTTTATTAAGTTGATTTTCGATTTGCCAAAAAAGATTATGGACCCTCAAAAGAAATACAAAACTCTGATTAAACTTCTCGCCAGGTTATTGATATTTTTCTACACATAAACTTAAATTATTTTTTTTATAAACCAACAAATCTTTTTTGATTGTGATTATTAACGCCTCCAACGAACAGCATGATTTAAAATTTTCGCTTGCAAATTTAGATGCTATTGTTAAAGAAGTTATTCAAAAAGAGCAGCAAACATGTGATGAAGTCAATATTTACTTTGTCGATACTGCTACTATCTGTAAGCTTCATCTAGATTATTTTAATGACAACACCCCCACAGACTGTATTTCATTTCCCATGGATAAAGACGAAAATTCCCCCTATAAGATCTTAGGGGAAATTTTTGTTTGCCCTCAAACCGCAATTGAATACGCTCTTTCCCATGAACTAGACCCATACGAAGAAACAACACTATATCTTGTTCATGGCCTATTGCATTTAATGGGATATGATGATTTAAAAGAAAATGATTTCCTCATAATGAAAGAAGCGGAGGCAAGACATATGACCCATTTAAAAAAACTTGAGCTATATATAAAATAATCGATTTTTAACTTGCGAAATTTAATTTTTGCCATTACTTTAAAAAATCTAGTTTTTGAAAAATTAACTACTAATTCTCCCTCTTTTTACCTTCTTCACAAAACAACTAATTTAAAGAAAAAAATATCTCTTTTGACTGGCTTATATTTTCTAAAATTTTAAATGTTTTATATTAGGAAACAGGTTAAAGTGATCCGAATATCACAAAATAAATTTTGTATACTTTGAACGAAATAAATCAATAAATGCAATATTAAAAACTGAAGTTTTTTTAATCTACTGTATCTCATTCTTTTACATAAATGAACTTTTAAAAAACTTTTAGATTTTTATTAAACTTCATAACAAGGTTCCTTTTAACAGGAGAATCGATTTGCCTCTCAATCTTACCCTTTTCTTACTTATTATATTAATCATCGGATTGTTTTGTCTTACAGCGATTAATACAGCTCTTCGTAGACTCCATAAAAAGAACTCAAAAAAACAATTGAGTTTAAGTGGTAAACTTTTCTTCTATCGACGTTTTCACGCTATTTTCTTCCGTAATCAAGAAGCAGAAGAATTATTTTTTATAACCACCCTTGCGCAAAATATTTTGCGCTTTATTTACGTCATATTTTCATTAACAATTTTAATCCAATTAAATTTAATTTCTTGGTTAGTCAATCCTATAACACACAGCTCATCTTTGATCATTAACTGGCCTGCCGGTTTGTTGTGCTTAATAAGTTTATTTTTCCTTTTTTTTATTGTAGGAGACTATCTCGCACGTATTCTTGGTGGACGTTATCCTGAAATAGCTATTCAGGCCTGTGCTCTAGTGTCCTCTCTATTTATGGCTCTTATTTTTCCACTAAGTTTCTTGTTTTTGAAATTTTCTCAAGCATTTACACGAACTATTTATTTTAATCCTTTATCTGAAACTGCTTCTAAGGCCAAACAAGAAATTATAGAAATCATTGAAGAATCCAATTTTACAGCAAGCCTGGACCCCCATGACAAAAAATTAATTGAAGGGGTCATGGATTTTAAAGATCGCATTGCTCGAGAAGTGATGGTTCCTCGCGTTGATATTTTTAGCTTAGCCCACGACACAACAATAGAACAGGCCGCAGTTCTAATATATAATGAAGGCTATAGCCGCATACCAGTTTTTAAACATACTCTTGATAACATCATTGGGGTCCTAATGTACAAAGATGTTTTAGCTAAATATATGGAATATTCTCGCACGCAAGATACTAAAATCTTACAAGCACCTATTTCAGGTTTAGTTAAAAATGTTTTATATACACCTGAAACAAAAAAAATTTCCCACCTTTTACAAGAATTTCGCAAAAAACAAGTTCACCTTGCAATCATTGTTGATGAATATGGAGGGACAGAAGGAATTGTCACTATTGAGGATATTTTAGAAGAAATTGTTGGGGATATCGCTGATGAATATGATGAAAGTGAAGAATCTCTTTTTGTTGCTTTACCTGAAGGAGGATGGTTAATTGATGCCAGAATGACTATTTTTGATATCGAAGAGCAATTTGATATTGAAATTGCTCAAGATGGTGACTACGATACAATTGGAGGATATATTTTTCATGAAACAGGAAATATTCCTTCTAAAGGATTTGTTTTAACAAAACCAAATTTCGAATTAAAAGTAATACGCTCAAATGATAGGCGTGTAGAAAAACTTAAAATCAGATCAATTCGATTAGATTCGGAAGAAAAGGATGAATTTTCATCATAGCTATTGGTTTTCCCTCTTCCAAAAAAAAATTTTTTGCTTAGCAAAATCTCAAAAAGTTCAGATTAATCCCTTTAGGTTTAAACTAGATTTGGAAATCAAAATTATTTATGCTACATCTAACTTGAATCACGATAAATCCAAGACTTAATAGAGATAAATCCAATTAATTATTTAAATTTAAACAATCGAATCATTTGTAAATGTTTGTGTCTAGTTTGTGTGATAGTGCCTCACATATAAATGAGAGGTGGTAGATTTAGTTATTGAACTGAAAAAAATAGATTTTTCTTCTAAATATGGTCTATACCAGCTAAAGACAAATCTTTTTTCTGATTAAACAGGGCCTAATTTCGCATCAATTAGTTGATTTATTCTCATACATATTTGATGAATAACAGAATTTTGAGCTAAACGACCTAACGAATACGAGTCTAATCACAATTACTTTTAATTTAGACGGCTTTTTGCATCGCCTATAACATAAGACATGAATTGCCCATTCAAATTGATTTGATGATTAAGGACACAACAATCAATGATTGAAAATCAAGTCCCTTTTTATCTCCTGATTTTTCTGGTTGGAATTGGTTTGGGAGTATTAACCTTTTGGGCTTATCATCGATTTGCCTTAGGAGGGTTCAAACGCATATCGAAAGACATAATCAGTCGAGCCGAGCAAGAAACATCTGAGCTGAGAAAAACAAACGAGTTAAGCCTAAAACAAAAACAAGTGGAATATCAACGTGAACTTGAACATATGTGGCAGCAAGAACGAAAAAAACTTCAACAAGAAGAAGAGCGTTTAAAGCAACGAGAAGATAAGCTTGAAAGTCGCATGAATCTCGTAGAAAAAAAATTGTCGGATACTGAAAAAAGAGAGGCCATATTAATTGGGCGTAAAGCTCAATTGGATGAGGAAAAGAAACAAACAATTGAATCTCATTCAAAACTACTTTCTATTTTAGAAAAAGCCTCTGGTTTAACTTCTTCTGAGGCTAAGGAAATACTTTTATCACGTTTAAGTAATGAAGTTAAAACTGAATCTGCTAATTTAATTCGTAGAATTCGAAAGGAAGCTGAAGAAGAAGCTGAGAAAATAGCTTCAACAATTATTGCAACATCCATTAATCGATTGGCTGTTTCTTGTGCCTCTGAATCTACTGTTTGTACAGTCACTATTCCAAATGAAGACATGAAAGGTCGTATTATTGGACGTGAAGGTCGTAATATTCGAGCTTTAGAAAGAGAAACAGGCGTTAACTTTATTATCGACGATACACCAGGTGCGGTTGTCTTATCAGGTTTCGATCCGGTTAGAAAACATATTGCTAAAATGGCTTTAACAGAACTTGTTCAAGATGGACGGATTCATCCAACAAGAATTGAAGAAGTCGTGGAAAAAGCGACTATTAATGTTCATAAACAAATTAAGCAATATGGTGAAGACGCGGCTTTAAGAGCCGGGGCGATGAACTTACATCCCGACCTGATTAATTTATTAGGAAAATTAAAATTCCGTTTTAGTTATGGTCAGAATGTTTTAGATCATTCCCTTGAAGTATCCCATTTAATGGGTTTAATGGCAGCGGAACTCGGATTAGATATTCGACTTGCAAAAAGAATTGGTTTATTACATGACTTAGGAAAAGCTGTTACTCATGAAATTGAAGGATCTCACGCAATTATTGGACATGATTTGGCTCTTAAATTAGGCGAAAATAAAGAAGTTGCTAACGGGATAGGTTGTCACCATCATGAAATGGCGCCCTTAACCATTGAAGCGGATTTATGTAGCGCTGCAGATGCTATTTCAGCTTCCCGGGAAGGGGCTCGAATAGAGGCAGTTGAAGAATACATTAAACGATTAAGAAAACTGGAAGAAATCGCTCTTGAATTTGCAGGTGTTGATAAAGCCTATGCGATGCAGGCAGGTCGAGAAATACGCATTGTTGTCCTACCTGACCAAGTTGATGATGCAGGCATTGTCAATTTAGCTCGTGATCTTACAAAACGAATAGAGCAAGAATTAAGTTATCCAGGAAAAATTAAAGTGACAGTTATTAGGGAAAAAAGAGTGATTGAATATGCTGTCTAATCTAAATATGATGACCGAATAAAAAATTTATTTTCAATCAATTAATTCAGCATCAACTAATCGGTATTACTTGAAAAACAATTAGTTTTGAGGCAAAATACCTTCAATTTAAGATCTAAAGGGAGTTCATCTTTCATGCGTCGATCGATCTGTTATTGCGAACCCGCACATGCATCTGCAGGTGAAACTAGAACATGGAAATTTATCTATACACCTTCCATTAAATTGCCTAAAGGAACCCGCTTTAAGTTTGATCTCCAATCCAAAGGAAGAGAAATAGACTGGGAAATTCCTAGCGTAAATATGAAAAAGAATGGCGGCGTTATCTATGCAAAGATGGAGAATGGCAAAATTCTTCAAGCCACAGAAATTGAGGTTCCTGATAGTTTTGCACCTCACTATGAATTTATTCTCCCTACTATTCTAGAAGCGGGTGAACACCTTACTATTATACTGGGAGCGAAAGATGGCGAAGTTGGAAAAAAAGGGCAAGGAACAATTCGTGCTCAAACAAGTGCGCAACGAAGAAAACCTTTTTTCCTGTACATAGATTCCACTGGTAAAGGCAATTATGATGAACCCGAAACTTTTTCACTGGACATTCGAGGAGGAGATTTAGCTAATATACGCGTTTTAACGCCTTCATTTGTAGTTAAAAATAAACGCTTCGATGTTGTTGTTCGATTCGAAGATCAATATGGAAATCTGACTAATAATGCTCCTGAAGACACTTTAATTGAATTATCTCATGAACATTTGCGTGAAAATTTAAATTGGAAATTATTTATTCCTGAAACGGGATTTATCACTCTCCCCAATCTTTATTTTAATGAAGAAGGAATTTATACAATTCAACTATTGAATACAAAAACTAATCAAATTTTTCGCTCTGCGCCTATTAGATGTTTTTCAGACAATAATAAACATCTATTCTGGGGCCTTCTACATGGAGAATCTGATCGCTTTGATTCGACTGAAAACATAGAAAACTGTATGCGACATTTTCGTGACGATAAAGCATTTAACTATTTCGGAGTATCTCCATTTGAAAGTCAAGAAGAGACTTCTAATGATATGTGGAAGTTGATTTCTCAAAACGTTTCAGAATTTGATGAAGATGAGCGGTTTTCCACACTATTAGGCTTTCAATGGAGTGGGGAAAACAAGTCAGAAGGGATAAGATTATTTGTTTACTCAAAAGAAAATAAGCCTATTCTTCGAAAAAAAGATTTAAAATATAATACTCTCAAAAAAATCTACAAAAGTTTTTCTCCAAAAGAATTAATTTCAATTCCTTGTTTTACAATGGCAAAAGGGATGGAGTATAATTTTGAGAATTTCGATCCAGATTATGAGCGAGTAGTTGAAATTTATAACGCCTGGGGTTCTTCAGAAACCACTAAAAAAGAAGGAAATACTCGCCCTATTAAATCGAATTCAAACGGAGTACAAGAGACAGCTGAAGGATCGATTCAAAAAGCTCTTTCAAAGAATTGTCGTTTTGGATTTACAGCAGGTGGATTAGATGATAGAGGCATTTATAGTGGATTATACGAAAGCGATCAAGAGCAGTACTCTCCTGGTTTGACAGCTATCATTGCTTCTTCTCATTCTCGAGAAGCTTTAGCTGAAGCTCTCTACCAGCGTTCCTGTTACGCCACAACTGGGGAAAGAATGATTGTTGGTCTCTATTTAGCCGGAATTCCAATGGGTAAAGAGATTAGTACGATGGAAAAACCTGGTTTAGCAGTCAACCGTCATTTATCAGGGTATGTAGCCGGAACCACAAAATTAAAAACAGTAGAAATTATTCGTAATGGTAAAGCTTTAAAACAATACGAGCCTGATGATTATCATTTTGAATTTACTTTTGATGATTTATCTTCATTAGAAAAAATTTGCGTTGACGCAAAAGATAAAAAACCACCGTTTGTTTATTATTACCTCAGAGCAATACAAGAAGACGGTCATATCGCTTGGAGCTCTCCTATTTGGGTTGATTACATTCCCTTGTCTGCTATCCCTAAGGCAGCAAAAAAAATAAACCACAAAATAGCTCCAAAAAAACCTCTTATAGAAGAGAATTTTGATGTAGATGATGAGGAAGACGATTTTGATGATTACGAAGAATAAAAGCTAAGTCATCTCCCAACTTTAATTATTTAAATACAACTCTGTTTAGATTTAATTGAATCTAAACAGAGTTGTTTTTAATAAAATGAAATTAATTCAATATCGACTGAAAATCTTGAGCTTTTAACTTTTTTAAAGGTTTGAAAACAAAAGTTTCTGGGTCATAATATGAAACTTCTCCTGTTTCTATTTTGTAATACCAACCATGCAAGTCTAAAGTTTTTTCATCTACTTTTTTCTTAATAGCGGGAAATGTCATAAGATGTGCTAGTTGATACACCACTGAGATTTGTTCTGCAACAGTATACAAATCTTTTTCAGACGTTTCTGGTTTAACAATTTTCATTGTAGTCTCTTTAGCTTCATTACCAAATTGAAGCCATCGCTTTAAAATGCCAAGCTGAGTTGAATTAATCGTCTGAAATAAACCTTTAATAGCTCCACAATGCGAATGACCACAAATAATGATATGCTTAATATCTAAAGCTTCAAGAGCATACTGAATAGTGGCAGAAACCCCATCCCAACCATTTTGATCATAAGGAGGCACAAAATTTCCTGCCGTACGAATAACAAATAATTCTCCAGGTTTTGTCCCTAAAATCAAATCTGGTACCATGCGAGAATCGCTACAGCCAATAAATAACGTATGGGGATTTTGCCCTTGTTCAGCTAAACGAATAAATTCATGCTCATGTTCTTTAAAATAAAGATTTTTAAAGTCTTGATGATTTTTTGCAAATGTAAGGACTTGATTAACCAGATCTTGGGTTTGTGGTATTTCACTATTGGCAGACTTTTTTTCTTCAGTTGCGGACACATAAACTAGCGGCAAAATATTCAAAATAGTTGCAAATAAAAATAGCTGAAGTTTCATATCTTTCCTCTGGTTTGGGATAATAAAATCTGATAGTCATCATCTTATATTTATCGCTATCTATTCAAAACAAATTCGAACTAAATTTATCTTATTCAACATACCTAGTTAAATCGAAATAAAATATTTCTAAAAACAATTTATTAAATAAAAAAATTTTATTAAGTATGCAAGCTAAAACATTCTATCTATGCTTCAATTGTATTTTACAATGTCAGAAAAAACTAAATTTTAGCAAAAAAATTTAAACACAGATTGCTAAAGCAAAAAGAATTCCTAAGAAATGGCCAAGCTATAAGATTCAAGATTGCACACTATCCCCTCCTTTGCTATCTTATCTTCAAATTTACCAGGAGATTTGAGTGTCCAATTTATTTGTTACTTTAGTCATTGCTTTTGTAGTGATTGTTATCGCAATTGCTTGTTTAGCTATTGGTTGGTTGATTACAGGCAAGACAAAAATTGAAAGAGGAGCTTGCGGTAGAGATCCTCATCAAAAACGAGAGGATACTTGTGGATCAGTACTTTCGTGCGATCTTTGTTCAAATTCCCTCGAACAAAACATTCTTGAAATGAAGGAAAACTTACAAGAAACCTCCGATGAATTAAATAATCCTTTATCCAAACAATAAAAAAATGATTGTTTCCTAGATTTTTTAAATACGAGGCTATTTTCATGTCGACCTACAATAAAAATCGCCCTCAGACGATCCAAATCATGTTTAATAGTATTGCTAAACAGTATGATCGGACAAATGCTGTTCTTTCCTTCTGTCTTCATAGACGATGGAATCTAGAACTTGTCAAAAAAGTTCAATCCCAACAAATTCCTCATACCTTGCTTGATCTTTGTGCAGGGACAGGAGATGTAGCTTTTAGCTATCTCAACCAAGTTTCAGCCCCTTGTCAAGCCTATTTAGTTGATTTTTCTTCTGAAATGTTAGCTTGTGCTGAAGAAAAAGCAAAAAGTTTTGGGAAAACACCTCACTCATTTCAATACGTTTTAGCAGATGTTCAGCGCCTTCCTTTTTCGAATCAAACGATGGATTGTGCGACGATGGCTTATGGAATTCGTAATATTCACCACCCTCTTCAATCTCTTCAAGAAACTTATCGAGTTTTAAAGCCCGGTGGTTGCCTGGGAATTTTAGAATTAACACGACCCGAAAATAAATTTCTTCAAATAGGGCATCAACTTTATTTAAAGACATTACTTCCATTATTAGGAAAATGGCTAACGGCCAATGAAAATGCTTATCAATATTTAAGAAAAAGCATCCATACTTTCATTCCCCCAGGTGAATTGGAAGAACTTGTAAAAACAGCGGGATTCATTAATACGAGTCGTTATTCATTAGCAGGAGGTATTGCAACGATCATTACTGGTTTTAAACCCATGAAATAAACGATATATAAACATATTCCGTGTTGAGAAAAGATGCCCTCTGTTAGTTTTAAACAAGAAATTTTCATTCCTTTTCATTATGTAGACGCCGCAGGGATTCTATTTTTTGGACATACCTTTACTTTAGCTCATCAAGTTTTTGAAAGCTTCGTCGTACAAGCACTTTGTTGCTCGTGGGCAAAATGGTTTCAAAATCCCTCTTGGATTGTCCCTATCAAAAACGCTGAAGCTTCTTTCCAAGCTCCTTTATTAGCAGGACTTTCGTGTCAAGTTCAACTAAACATTGGAGAAATTAAACAAAGCTCTTTTTCTGTTCATTATGAATTTATTCAAAATGATCAACTTTGTTGCATGGTCAAAACCATTCACGTATTTTGTAATCGACAAAGTAAGGATAAACTTCTAATCCCCAATGAAATTAAAAGCCAATTAGAATTATATTTTTGAGAATTTGTTTATTCGTTCAAAGTTATTAATTTAATCAGCTCGCTTTTTAATATTTTCCCTAGAGGTGAACGGGGAATTTTTTCAACAGCAATAACGTTTCGAATCCGCTCAAAAGGAAGAACTGTTTGCTGATAAAATTCTATTAATGGCTTTAATATCTCCCGCTTATTTTGTTCAACAGCTAAATATAAAATATTTCCTAATCTTTCATCTGGTACCGCCACTAAGACAGCCATTCCAGCAGAAGAATTTTTTAGTAAAATTGATTCCAAATGAGCCTCTAATTGACTCAAATCAACACTTTCCCCCCCAATTTTAAGCAAATGATCAGAGCGACCTTTCACATTCAATATATTCCCTTGTAGATTGCCTAGATCCCCACATCTAAACCACCCCTCAACTTTTGGGTCGTGTAAATAAATTTGATCTTGCTCAAAATAGGCATAACAGGTAAGTAAAGAAGGGCTTTTATATTCCAAATGTCCATCTCTTTCTCTCACACTAATGTGAGTTAAAATTTGCAAAGAGGGATAAGTGGAAAACTGCCAGCTTCCAAGGGTAGCTGTCGCGACTTGAGAACAGCATTCTGTCAAACCATAACTTGGCATTAAAGGCCATCCTAATTCAACAGCTTTCTTATATAAGTCAGGTAACAACCTTCCCCCTCCTACTATAACGGCCCTTAAACTATTGGGAGCTGGTAAAGCTAATTGCACTAAGTCATAAATTTGAGTCGGGACTAAAGCCGTTAAAGTTCCTTTCATTTCCCTTACAAAACTACAGAAAATTTTAGGATCCCACTTCCCATTTTGAATTGTTTTAAAATCAAAAACCTGAGAGTCACTCAAAAAGGCTCTAGCCCAAATTCCAAGTCCCCCGACATGAAAATCGGGTAAGGCAGTCACCCAGCGATCACAAAAGTTGGCTTCAATATGTTTATTCACAGACTCAGCGGAAGCTAAAATTGCTTTTTTGGATAAACCAACCCATTTTTGGCTAGTGGAACCTGACGTAGAAAGCCAAAAGTGGCTATCAAGATTTTCAGTTTCCTTGAGTATTTTTAAGTAAAATTGTTGTTTTTCAACGCCATAACTGGGATTTAAAAAAACTCTTGATTCGGAACTTATCCAATCAATTTTCATACAAATTATTTCCAACTTTTATTCGGCTATACGCATCAAACAAGCTACGGCCAACAATAAACCAAAACTAAAAATTAACAAAATACTTTGCGCAAAACTAGCTTGATAAGAAGTTCCTTGTTTAGTTTCCCAAATTGTTTTGATTAATCGAAAAGCGAGAGGCGATGATCCTAAAGGAAATAGTGTTAAATAAGGTTGGTTAACAAACCACCAAGCAATGCCGATAATGAAAGGAATAATTGCAAAGAAAGTAATTTCCCAACATGCAAATGTTGTTCCAAAACGAACCGCAAGCGTTTTTTTATCAACTTTCGCATCGCTTTGTCTATCTCTTAAGTTATTCACGGCATTAGGAATCATGGCTAAAAATCCCATTTGAATCGCACCAATAAATACTGTTTGATTGACAAACTTTGTTTGCAAATAAAAAGCAGAGGGAATGGCAACGAGTCCATAGAAAATAAAAATAAAAAGCTCCCCAAGACCATGATAAGCTAATGGAACGGGACCTCCCGTATAAAGATAACCGCACAGAATAGAAAAAAATAAAATAGCGGCAAAGGGCCATCCCCCTGTTATCATTAAAGGAGTACCAATCAAGGTGGCTACTCCAAAACACATCAATCCACCTCTAAAAGTTTGTTTAAATGACAGTAAGCCTGCTTGAGTCATTCTTTTCGGCCCTAAACGCTCTTTTGTATCCGCTCCTTTTGGAAAATCAAGGGCATCATTGACTAAATTCGTTCCAATTTGTAAGAATAATACACTTAAAAATGAGGAAGTTGCTAAAAACCAGTCGATTCTCTGCACAATAGCAAACGCCAAAAAAGTTCCTACCATGATAGGCGCTAAACAAATCGGTAAAGTTCTTGGCCTGCTTGCCAACATCCATGGCTTTAGCCTTGTCAATTGATCAATCATTAGAAACACCTTTACCTTTTTTTAAGGTAACCGAGGAAATTGATTAAAATTAGGCTTTCGTTTTTCTAAAAATGCTTGTTTCCCTTCTTGAGCTTCTTCAGTCATGTAATAAAGCATGGTCGCATTACCTGCTAAGTCAAGAAGGCCTACTTGTCCATCACAATCAGCATTCAAACAAGCTTTTAAACAACGAAGAGCTAAGGGAGAATGCTGTAAAATTTCACGACACCATTTTAAAGTCTCTTTTTCAAGCTGCTCTAAAGGGACAACACAGTTGACAAGTCCCATTTCTAAAGCTTCTTTAGCATCATATTGACGGCATAAATACCAAATTTCTCGCGCTTTTTTTTGCCCTACAATACGAGCTAAATAACTGCTTCCCAATCCACCGTCAAATGATCCAACTTTTGGCCCAACTTGCCCAAAACGTGCATTATTTGCTGCAATTGTTAAATCACAAACGATGTGTAAGACATGTCCACCTCCAATTGCATAACCAGCCACCATGGCAATGATAGGTTTTGGCAAAGAGCGAATTTGTTTTTGCAAGTCTAAGACATTTAAACGTGGAACACCGTCTTGTCCAATGTAGCCTTCTTCTGAACGAACTCTTTGATCACCTCCTGAACAGAACGCGTGAGGCCCTTCTCCCGTCAATATAATCACGCCAATTGTTGAGTCATTACGACAAATATCAAAAGCTTCTTGCATTTCTTGAATTGTTTCAGGACGAAAAGCATTTCGCACCTCAGGTCTATTAATAGTAATTTTTGCTATTCCATCTTCTGTTTTTTCTAACCTAATATCCTGATAAGTTTTAATTTTTTCCCAACTTACTGTCGTTAACATATCCCCTCTTATCCTTAAAATGCTAAAAATGCAATTACAATTCCTATGGAATTATCTGTGATTGAAAAGATCTATATCATTTTATGTATTTATGCACAAAATACTTGAATTTGTTTTCCAATATAAAAATTAAAATAAATTTTATATATTTTAAATGTGTTATTTTATATAAAATAAATAAAAAATTTGAATTTATATAACTAAATTTTAATATTATCTTGTTTACATAGAATTAAAAAAGGTAAAATGAACATAATTAAATCTAGTCTAATTGAAAATCGATAAAAAAAGGCATTTTCTCCCCTAACGCATTTATAATGCAGCTGAAAAAGTTGCTTGGCTGCTGTTTGCCTAGAAAAAGCAATAAATTTATCAGCCAACATAGCACTTGTATTTTATGTACAAGTACTGTTTTTTTAAGTGCGTTAAAAATATTTTGACGAAGATTTTCTCACGAGTAAAATAAAACATTTGTTCTAGTGGAAAGGAACTTTTTAGAATTTATGCTCAGGTCAACAATCAATTTAAAGTTTAACAGGTTATTCAGTTGCGCAAGCTGGAATAGAAATGATCTAGATACTAGAAGAAGCCAATAGAAAATTTTTAAAGAAGATTAATGATAATTTTATACTTATGATTTCAAGTGTGAAAAAGTTGACAGCAGAATTTTTTGATATTTAATTATTAGTAGCTGAAATTGGACGTGAATTTGAATCACAAAAAAATAAAACCTCTAAACTTTATGAAGAAGCGCAAAAATTATTTGCTCAAGCTCAGCAAGCGTTTAATAAAAATCGGGAAGAAATTGGATTAGTTCAAATCCATAGTTTACGTAAGCTCTTAAACAATTTGAATGATTGTTGAAAAAACTCAATTAAATATGACTACTGAAAAAGAGAAATTGGAAATCAACATCAACTGTTAAGGTGGAAAGCGTGTAGATAATGCCAGAAATTTGCTAGAGTTTTTCCCAGTTTTTGAAGCAAATAAGGGCGATGTGATGATACTGAGCACTTAAAAGACAAGTTATTAAAGGGTAAAATTTATCCCTGGATGTATAGGCGTAAAAAGCCCAGATGGGTAATTGAGAAAAGTGTTTCAGCTATAAAAGCGGAGGTGGAAAGTTGAAAGAGGCATCTCGTTAGCTGCGAAGGAATTTCAGAAGGTTTGTCACAAGTTGGAATTGAAAAGTAAAATATTGAATAAAATTTTTATTTTTTAGCTTGATAAGATTTTGGGTCGATCGATTAGGGGTCTAGATTCACAAGCTTAAACAGTTGGACGAAATTCTAGCAACCTAATTTTTTTCATTCTTTGTTAAATCTTCATAGTAAATTTTTCAAATTTTAAATTGAATTGGGGTGTTTTTTTCTGATAATATCCTCCTAGCACGAATTTTTCTTAACCAAAGGATAGTCAATTCATGCAAAGCACTTATTCTCTCTCACCCCTATCGTTTAGTGACCAACCATCGAAATTTCGATACTTAGATAGCCTCGATGCGATTGCGGCGACTATCACAAAGAAAAAATATTCCCAAGCCATCGAGCAGTTTAACGTTTTCATGGCCTATTTACCACTTCATGTAGAAAAAGAAGTGCTTGAAAAGGCTTTTGACTGCCTCTGCACGCTCATCCCTGTTATAAATGCTCCTCAAGAGGTGGAAGAGAGTTTACGTTTACTACTTTATATGACATCAAGCTCTTGTTTTACACAACACCAACAGCTACTGGCTATCGAGCTGGCCAAGTGGCACTATAAAAAAGGAAAAGAAGAGGAGCAAGAGAATAAACAAATTAAATATTTCATCGATGCCATTCACTATGTAGGAAAAGCTCAGATTATCTCGAAGGATTCCTCAGATCTCCAATATTTAGCTTCGCGACTTTTTAAAGCCGCTTCAACATCTCTTGGCATTTTTAAGCAGCGTTTAGAACAAGCGGTGGGGAAAAATGATAGCCAGCAAGTCGTGCAACTCGTCACAAATCTCGAAACGCGCTTTGAACCTATTTGCTGTACGAGTGAAAAGTATGCTTTTATTAAATTATTCTATAAACAAGTGCATGCAGTTGTCTCGCATACGTTAATAACACGGGGACTAGAACGGATAGAGACAAGTGGGCTGCGTACTCTGCATGAAACGATGCGCCATTACTTAAAAAGTGACTCCCCTCCCACTAACTGTTTTGTCACGGCTAAATATCGAAAAGAACTAGATACTTATCGCGAAGATTTTCACACGTTCTATCAGATGATCGATCTGCAAAAGTTTAAGATAGAAGAAGTGCGTACTTTTCAAAGGAAAGTTTCTGCGCGCTTGATCACTTTTCTGCACGCTTTAATCGAGGATGCCTTTGCCATTTTAGGAGATCCTCCTTGCTTATATAATTTACGGGCGATGGGATCTTTGGCAAAAGAAGAGGTTTGTCCCCGCTCCGACTTGGAATGGTGCATTCTCATTGAAGGGATTGAGCATCGCCCGTACTTTGTAAAATTAGCTCGCCTGTTAGAGCTACAGGTGATAGGCTTAGGAGAAGATCCAGCACAAGGTTTGCCCGTTTTTACTTGCATCGCAGCTAAACACCGCTCCGGTTTGCATATCGATTCTGGCGGTAATCCAGCTGTTGTCATCGATCTTATCAACACGCCCGATGGATTGGCTCAAATGCAGAAAATGGAGGGCTATTCCTCTAATTCGCCTAGTAATACGCTGCGTAAGACAATTTCTTTACATCAAAACACCCCTACGCTCTTTGACCTCTACCAAACGAAAATGCGCACCTATCTCGATGAAGAGTTGCCACAAGCAAGAGAAATCAGGCGCAAGAGCCAGGCGCTACAGCTGCTGACAGATCGACTACAGACCTATGAAGAGATTTGGTGTCACCCCTTTAAAGAAAAATTCATCGATCTAAAAAAGAGCTACATGGAGCTACTCCATCACCTTTTAAATGATTTATCTCTTTATTTTGGCATGGAAGAATCCAATACCCTCGACCTCATCGACGTACTCGTGAAAAAAGAAATTTTCACGGTCGAAAGTGGCTTCTTATTGCAAGAAGCGGCCGTAGCCATTTACCTAAAAAGAGTGGACCTGCATTTTATTTATGAGGAACAAAAAGAAGACGTTAGCCTAGAAGATTTTGGTAGTGAAAAAGAAATCCTTGCAAAAATTTATTGGCTTGTGCTGCGCCCTCTTTACCGCAAATTAAAGCATTGTATTTCCAATCTGGACTCTCATTTTCAACAAATCGATCTACTTCAAGAGGCTTATTATAAAGAGGAGCTACACCCCGATAAAATAGAAAATCTAAAGCCATGGATAGCTCATTTCGTGCATTATCTAGTTTCCAGACAACGAACTAATGCGTTTGATCAGGCTTGGCATTGGCATGAAGTTTACTACCACAAACTTTCCCAGATGACATTTACAGAACCTCTAAGAGAAATCTATCTTAATATTTTGAATAGTTATGCAGAGCAGGGAAACTTTGCTGCGTTAAGCGCTTATCTTGCCTCTATCCCTAATCCAAGCGGGATTAGACAAAGTCAGCGCTTAGAAGAAGAGCGGTTCCAACAAGCGATTCTAGCGATGACAACCGACCAGCCGAATCCAGACGATCCCTTCCAAGTCAAGGTCCGCTGCCCGACATTGCCTGATACCCCCCGGTATCTCAGACAAGCAGTAAGCGAACAAATTTTAGAAGAAACAGGCAATCTCAAACGGCAATACAAAAATAGCGCTCACCGCGTGGTAGGTGCCTCCTATGAAGGCTACCATCTACATTTTAAACAAAAACCAACCCATCCTCTGCTGGAATATGCCATCCATGCGCTGACGGCACGCATTGCGGGTCATCTAAGTCCTCCGACTGAGCTAGCACGCTTTGAGGTCGACGTAAAAGGAAAGAAACAAATCTATCCCGTCTTAATTTCAAAAACAATTCAAGGGCAAACATTAGAAAACGCAGAAAAGCTAGATGTCAAGCAACTGACCTGGGCTTGCCTGTGTGCCTTATTGACCCGCCCAGGAGATGGACGGTTTCCCAACTATGTTGTCGAAGAAGAGACGCAACGCATTTTCTGCGTGGATAACGATATTTCTTTTGTAGAACCCGTCATCCACCACTTCGTCGGACATAAGGTACATTTTTCCTCAGCTCTTTTTTGCTTACCTTCTAACTACCACCTAGATCCTGAAGTGTTGCAGGCTTTTCTTCGTTTAGAGCCCAACCTCATCCTCAATAGTTGGCTCGAAGACTTAATCAAAAAAGACGAGACTTATCGTACTCTTCACCTCTTTACCACCGAAGAGGAAAAAAATTTATATGAGGAAGATCGTGAAGATCGCTTTAAAGGAACGCTTCTTTTACGCAGCGGGACGGTGACGAATCTACTTATTCAATTTTACCATTTGCAAGACTGCTTGAACCAAGCCTTAAAAGACAAAAAGGATCTCATCTCTCTCGATCTTTTACACTATCTCGTCAACTTGCGGGGCAGTCAAAAGCAAGCTTTAGACCGCTGGGTTTACTCTAAATATAAGCAAGCTAACGCAAGCAGCTTAAATCCCAGACAAAGGCTACAACAAGCGATCGATCGTCAGGTAGACATTTCTCTCACTTCCGCCCAAGCCGACGCAGCCAGCTTTGGCAAGCCCCCAACGTTTGAAGAAATTCAACAGCGCGAAGAATACTCCCCCGAAAAAGCCCAAAGCGAGCTTTTTGCTTTTACCTTAAGTCGGTGCTTTTCCCATGTTCTGTTTGGCGAAAACAAAGAAGGGGAATGGATTGAAGCAGATTTTAAACGCATGGCCAAAGGGAAAAGTCTCGATCGAGAGCGGCAAGGTCTCGTTTTAAATGCCTTAATCTTTTTAATGAAAAATAAAGGTCTTCGACCCAGAAAAGTCACTTTGATGAACTGTGCTGTTTTAGATCACACCACTTTAAAATCTTTTTTGCATGTTGAGCTTGAATATTTAAATTTAAGCGGTTGCCCTTTTGTTAAAGAAGAGACCATTCAGGAAATTGAAAAGAGCTGTCCTAACCTTAAAACGCTTTATTTAAACCGTTGTGCGCAGTTACGTGCATTTGAAAAATCACGCTTTCCCCTTACACCGACCTATTTGCAGTTTGCCAAATTAGAAGAATTACAACTCACGCGGTGTGAGACGCTTGCCTCAATCCAGTTAGATGCCCCTCTTTTGCATACCCTAAAAGCAGATAAAAATCCCCAGTTAAAAATGCTTTTTTTCAAAGCATTTGCTCCCTATGTCAGAGGAAATTTCACAAAATGTCCGGTGTTAGATTTAGAAACAATCAAAAAAGAAGTAGTGAGCAAAACTTTAAGAGAAATAAAAACTTTAGAAATTGACCATATACAATTATTTAAACTTTATATGAATAATTCGAACCTCACCATGCTTAACTTTTTTGACAAAAGAATAAGTGATGAGGGAGCGGAAGTTATTGCTAATGGATTTGCTTTCAATACTGCTCTTAATATACTCGATCTCAGAAATAATCAAATCAGCGATAAGGGAGCAAAAACAATCGCTCAGGCTATTGCTTCCAATACCGCTCTCTGGCACCTCCAACTCGGAAATAACCAAATCAGCGATGAGGGAGCAGAAGCAATTGCTCAGTCTCTTGCTTCCAATACTGTTCTTAAAACAATTGATCTCAGTAATAACCAAATAAGCAATAGTGGAGCCGAAGCACTTGCTCAGGCTCTTACTTCCAATACTACTCTGAGGAGAATTTATCTTGAAAATAATCAAATCAGTGATAGTGGAGCCGAAGCGTTTGCCCAGGCTCTTACTTCCAATACTACTCTGAGTACGTTTTATTTTTACGGAAATCCATTAAACAAAAGAGGAAGGCTAGCTCTTGCTGAGCTAAGTCATGAAGTTATTTTTGATGAAAGCTATCGAGTATTAGCGATTTAATCGAAACAGTTATTACAAAACAATCGAAACACTTCAATAATAGCTATCACTATTAAATGAGGTGTAATTTAAATTGACAAGTCCATATTTCCTTATTTGTTGTTTAAATAGCTGCTGTAAAGTTAATAAGTTGTATGGCTAGAACTTCTGAGTGCATTTTAAGGCGAACAAAAATGGACAACATAAACTAAAGAACTAAAATTTAATTCTCTATTAATAAGCCTCTATTTTTAGCTACCGTCTGCTGTCTAGATAAAGGCTGTAAAAAAAGCTGCTGCTGAATATGATTATCAATTTTTAAAATTCCTTTCTCAAATATTTATTTTTAACAAACAATGTTTAAATGAGGATTATTATTTTATTTTATCAATTGCATTATCGAATATTTAAGTCCTTCTATGGATAGGTTGTAAGTACCTAGACAAAAAATTCCCAAGCTTAATGAGCTATAGCCGCTTTGCTTATTTAAAGAAGAATCTCTTTATTCTTTTATTTGCTTAACTTCTAGGCGTAAGAGGCGAAATAACAAGAATTAATTTTAAGGAATGTTTTTATTGATTCTACCGCAATAGATGTTTGCCATCATAAGCAAACGCATTGAAAGGAATAAGGTTTTCAAGGGTTTGATAAAGAAAGGGAAAATAACCTCAAGATGGTTTTTTCACAGATTTAAATTAACGCCAGTTTAACGTCAGTTATCTTTCGGCTAACTTTTGAGGGATCTTTGTTGAAAAAGAGGGCTATGATTGAAAGTGTAAATACTCTATTGAAAAGTAGCTGTCAGAGAGAACAGCATCGGCACCGAAGTCGATGGAACTTTCTTAGCCATCTATTGGCAGGTCTTGCTAATTATTGCTTGAATCCATCCAATCCTCACCTGTTCTTTTCAAATATTGAAATCGAAGCTGCTAGGTTCCTAGAATATTTTCGAGGGTTTTTTACGTTAAACTGGCCTTCTTCATTTTTTCTGCACTTGATCGCTCAGGAAAATGGAAAGAAATTTTCTACTTACACAACAATTGATTAAAACCTATGAATAAAATCAAATTGTCAATGCTTCAACAAAAATTGATAACTGCAATTTAAAGATATCAGGACAGAGCCAAGGAACTCTATGCCCCGCTCCTTTAACAGATAAGTGGAAAGATAACGGATGTTTAAAATAAAGCTGTTGGCCTAATTGAGAAAATTTTTTATCTTTCTCACCAGTCATCCATAAAATGGGAAAAGGAATTAGGCCTATTTTTTCTTTTAAATCTTCTTGTTTCCCCAATGAAAAGTTTCTTAGGTGCATAGCTAGATTCGACCGTTGATAATCATTATGAAAACGATAAAAAATGAGGTCTTTCGCAAATATATCTTGTGCATTCCATTGCTTTATTAAAGATTCCCATTCTTCAGTTTCAAAAAGAACGGCCCATTTTTCATCCTGATCCAATCGTTTTTCTTTTTCGTTTTCTTGAGATAAACCTGGATGGGTAGAAATCAGAATTCCTCCTTTCCATAAAACTGGATCTTGACACAACGCATGTAATCCCAATCTTCCCCCCATCGAATAGCCGAGCAAAATAGGAAAATGAGGAGGTTGTTTTCTAACAAATGCATTAAAATGCTCTGCCCAAATCGATAAATCTGTACACGAAAAAGAGTTCACATCGATTTTTTTTATTTGTGTAAATTTAAACAGGTCCCAATCCGATGGAAGGCCTAAAAAGCCGGGAATTGCCCATAAAATATAAGGAAGATCCCCCATTACAACCTCTGCATTTTCTTTCTTAATCGATCTGTAGCAGAGGGGTCAGGGACAAGTTCAATTAATCGACTTGTTTGACTACCAAGAATAGTTGTAGGAATTTCATGCCAACAATCGTATTCCCAACCCCAAAAATCTGCGAAAGCTTTAAAATTTAATTGATGGGAGTTAAGAAAGGACGGATGAGCAAATTTAGGTGCAAAAATTTGTCCACCACTATTATTGACAACCACAACATTCACTTTTAGTGGCTGAATTTGATGGATCACCCAAGGGGCAATCATGTCATAAAGAGTGGTTAAATCTCCCAAAATTGCCCAATTGTTTTGCTCAGGACTTGCCAATCCAAGAAATGTTGATAACTGTCCCTCAATTCCATTGGCACCTCGATTAGCAAAAACTTGGAAGCGTTTATTTGTCCAGTCTGCAGCTTGATCCCACTCTCGAATCGGAAGGCTATTACCTACATAAATTTTCGATTCTTCCGAAATTTTTTTAGATAGTAAATGAAAAAGGCTTAGCTCAGCAAGCGGCTCTTCTTCGAAAAGTTTCAATAATTTTAATTGATACGATCGATTAGCATTTTTCCAAGCTTGAAAAGAATAAATAGGTTTAGAAGAGAGTTTATAGTTTTTAAAAAATTCTCTTAAAGAAGTATGAATAATATTTCCGTTCGTTAATCCAGCAAACGGATTTTCACTAACAGAGCAAACCTTCACGTTATTTGTCTCTTCCAAATCTCTCCATAATCTCGCTGTTGGAATACCTCCAATCCGAAGAATTCCATCAATAGGATAACCATGCTGACTCGAACAATTCCAGGCATCTTCTATCGATTCGATTCTCAAATTTTCTAGCAAAACGTTTTCTCTTAAACCTGATTGCGCCTCTAAATACACTGGTGCTTTTAAATGGCGTAAAAACGAGAGAATGGGTGTTGTTTCATTTTGATTTAAAGCTCCAACAATCACCAATGGAAACTGACACTTTTGAATAAATTCATCGAGTAAATGACTATCATCACACAAAATAGGTTTTGGTGTAAAAATTCCCCTCGAAAAACTTCGAGCACATTCCAGGTTATCATTTTTGGAGGGTTCTTCAAAACAGACATTTAAATGACAAGGGCCTCTACCTGACCATTGATCAAGTTGAAAAAACTCATTTTCTGCTAAGTCTTTCTCTAAAATTGTATAACAACTAAAAATTCCTACTTGCTCAATGGATTGAGGTGCTCCAGACAATCGAAATCGCCTTGGACGATCAGCTGTGATCAACAGCAAAGGTAGGCTTGTATAATACGCTTCAATGGTTGCTGGAAGGAGCTCTGCAACAGCTGTTCCTGAAGTTGTCACGACAGCAATAGGTTGATAAGTGGCTTTAATTCGACCCACAGCGAAAAATGCCGCTGATCTTTCCTCACTCCAATAATAAACTTTAATAGTTGAAATTTGCGCTAAAAGATAAACGAAAGCTGCATTACGAGCCCCGGGCGCTACACAAAATTCTTTGATTCCATATTGAAGGGCTTGTTCAATAACGTGTAAAGCCAACTCATGATTCATAAATCTAATCCATTTTTAACAGCTTGTAATTTTAAACAAAGTTCCTCCCACTCTTGATCTAACTGACTTTCTGATACCACACCACAACCAGCTCCTATTTTCATTCCTTGATCATTCCATTGGACATTGCGTATAGCGACATAACAATTTTTAATTCCTTTTTCTGGAAAACAGAGCCCGACTGGCGCTCCAAACGAATTTCGATCCAATTGGTTTTGATAGTGGCACAACCACTCCTCTCCTTTTTGTCTCGGAAAAGCTCCAAGAGCAGGTGTCGGATGCAAAGCTCTAACTAGAACTTCAAAAGAAGTCGGTTGATACAAAGACATTTCAATAGGAGTCATTAAATGAGTTAATATAGGAAGTTGTAAAAGCTGTCGCTGTCCTATAGAAACTTTCCCAAGTGATGCTAAACTTTCACAAATTCCTTCAACAACTACCTGATGTTCAAACAACTCTTTTCTATCTAATGAAAAAGGATTTGCATTTTCCAATTTTTTCGTCCCTGCCAAAGCCATTGTTTTGACTAAATGGGTATTTTGGTTATTCCATTCAAATAATATTTCCGGAGTTAGACCTAAGATGCCTTTTTCGCTATCCCAACATCCATATAAATGAACGGATGATATAGAGAGCTGTTCTAATGCTTTTTTAAGAGATGTTTTTAATTGATTCAATGTCATCTTTGTATGAGAGTGGGCAAAAATATAGGGAACGGCTTTTTCTAATTGTTTTTGTTCGAATAATTGCTTTAATTGATAGAAGTTTTCTTGAAATAAGAATTGATTTTCAATCATCCATTCCGGCCGTAAAATAGCGGGTGGATTCAAAAAGTTGATTAAGTATTTAGTTTCAATTATTTTCCAATCAGAAAATTGAATCCAAGGAAAAGAAGACTTCAAAAAAAAATCTGGATAATAGAAAGCCGGCATAGTCGGATCCAAATTTTTAGAAGAAGCGTATGATTGCCGAGAGCCAAAAGCCACCAAAATCAAATCTGGACTCAGACTTGCGATAGCTCCTGACTTCAAAAACCGTTGATTTATTATCACAAAATTCCTCTGAAGAATCAATTTAAAGATCATAACCCAAAAGATTATTCAGGTTATGAATCAATTACTATTTTCAAAAGTTGCTTCTATCAAAATATCAGCATAAATACTGAATTTCAACGAGGAAAAAAATCCTAATTCTACCTAACGATATATTTTTTATGTTTTACCAATTAATTTAGGCATTAATCAACTAACTTTAAGGTTTTATCTTTACTGAAATAGGTAACGACACCCTTCCAAACTGATCGACGGAAACAATATAATAGGTATAAGAACTCTGTTTACGGCGATTATGAATATAATACTCAGTTGTATTATAAGGAATTTTCGCGACCAATTTTTTCAGATTTTCGTCAGAGAAAATTTTATATCCAATAGGACTTTCGCCACTTAAAGGAAGTTTCCATTGTAACACGTCAATATAATCCGTTTGATTAACAAATCGATTAGAAGTTCGATAACCATGTAAACTTCTTGGCGGTAAAATTACTTGGTTTTGATTGAGCGTCACAGTTGCTAATACTTCATTAGAATTGACCAAATTTAAGTTCAAATTAATTCCCTGGGCAATGGCTGTGTTCGTAATAGTCTCTTGCAAAATATCACTTTCAGTGACTACATAAGAGGCTGTAGTTGTCAACGATTGATTAGGGAATAATGTTGTGCTAGGAAGACTGACAAAGGGAATTTTATTATCCTCAATTTTTATAGATTCAATCTCTTCATCTCCTAAATTAGTTAATTGATAAGTATAAGTGATTAGCTCACCAACTGCAGAAAATAGCGTAGGGTTAGCTTTCTTTATCAAATTAAGAGGAAGAAATGGCAAAGTGATTGAAGAGTTTGCAACCGCTGTATTATCATTACTTGTGTCCCCTCCTGCTATTGCACCACAAACAATTTCTTTTAGATCAATATCATATTGTGTCACGACGTATTCGCCCATCCCTGTTGCGGGTTGATCTATTTTGACTGTTGTTTGGTCAAGAAGAATGTCTCCTTCCAGCAATGGACAACTTACAGTGACATTTGTATATGTCTGTGTTGATGATGTCGTAGATACAATAAATGTATACCCGATTACTTGGCCCACTTTTACAAAAGAAGGGATATCAGCATTAATCGTTAAAATGAAAGGCTCTTCTTGCTCAAGGTAGGATTTGGAGTCTAATAAAGGGTGGTTTGTCTCAAGCGCAGATGTTGAAGCACTCAAATATTGATTAAGAAATAGACTTATCCAAAATAATAAAAATGTTAATGATTTGGTTGGATAGATGAAATAGGCTTTCATTGTTCACCTTTGATATAGATTTTTTAGCTTAGCGAAACACACGAACTTTTGAAAACCCATAACAAATTTCGCCTTTAATTTCTTCGTTTAATTATTTTTTGCTATAAATTTTTATTGAAATCGGCGCCGACTTTTTTCCAAATTGGTCCTCTGAAACTATGTAATAGGTATAAGACCGATGTTTGTGGCGATTATGAATACGATACTCTGTTATATGATAACCAGAAACTTTGGCAACAAGTTTCTTTAACCCAACATCGGAAAAAATTTTATATCCAGTTGGAACTTCTCCTGCAGAGGGAATTTGCCATTGCAACACGTCAATATAATCCGTTTGATTGACAAATTGATTAGAAGTTCGATAACCCCGTAAATCTCTAGGTGGTAATATTGTCTGAGTTTCATCAACCATCACAGTCGTTATTGCTGAATTAGATTGAATCGGGTTTAAACGCATATTAGTTCCTCTAGCAATTGTCATATTCGTAATGCTTCCTTGCAAAATATCACTTTCAGTGACTACATAAGAGGCAGTAGTTGTCAAAGACTGTCTAGGGAGTAATGTTGTAACAGGAAGATTGACAAATGAGATTTTATCGTCTTCAATTACAATATTTTCAAGGGTCACATTCCCCTGATTGGTTAAATCATATCGATAATTAATAATTTCTCCTATGGTGCTGATAACTGCCGGAACAGCTGTTTTAGCTAATGCAAAATCAAACGTTTCTTGAGCATTGACAACGCATGTCACGTTGTTAGAAAATACTTCACCCTCAAATTGATTTTTACCCGATGCTCGGGCAATATTAACGATTTCTCCAGCATCTAAATCTGATTGAGTCACATGATAAGTTTGCGTTAAAGTCGCTAATTTACCTACTTCTAAGAGTGGGGCGATTTTCATAGTTCCTAATTTATCGTCTTCAATTTCAACGGATTGAAAGTTCTCATCTCCTAAATTCGTGACTTGATAAGTATAAGTGATTTTCTCGTCAATAGTAGAAAATAGCATAGGACTAGCCTCTTTTGTCAAATTAAGCGGAACATAGGGTAAAGTGAGAGAAGCCGACGCAGTAAATGTCTCACCTGACTCTGTAGAACCTACCGCTAGTGCGGTGATGACAATTTTTTGTTGGCTGATATCCTCTGCCGAGGCAAGATAGAGGCCAGAACCTGTTGCTGATTGGTTAAGGCTAACTGTCTTTTGGTCGAGCAGAACAACCCATCCCAACAACTGACAAGTGACGTTGACATCTTTGAAAGTCAAAGTAGGTGAAGTTGTTGATACAACAAAAGTAAAATTAATGACCTGACCCGTTTTTACAAAAGTGGAATGATCGGCAGTGATCGTTAAATTGAAAGGCTCTTCTTGCTCAAGATAGGATTTGGAGTCTAATAAAAGGTGGTTTGTCTCAAGCGCAGATGTTGAAGCACTCAAATACTGATTAAGTAATAGACTTACCCAAAACAATAAAAAAGTCGATAATCTGGTTGGATAGATGAAATAGGTTTTCATTGTTCTCCTTTGATATGGATTTTTTAGCTTCGCGAAGTATACGGAACTTTTGAAAACCCATATCAAATTTCATCTTTAATTTCTTCGTTTAATTATTTTTTGCTATAAATTTTTATTGAAATCGGCCGCCGACATTTTTCCAAATTGGTCCTCTGAAGCCATGTAATAAGTATAAGGCCGGTGTTTGTGGCGATTATGAATGCGATACTCTGTTATATGATAACCAGAAACTTTGGCAACAAGTTTCTTCAATCTAAACATTGAAAAAAAATTTTATATTCAGTTGGAATTTCTCCTGCAGAGGGAATTTTTTCATTTCAATACATCTGTAGTATCCAGTTTGTTCTAGAAAACTATTAGAAGTACGATAACCTCATAAATTTTTATCCAGTAAAAACTACTTAGCCAAAACCATCGCAGTAGCAACGAGGCTATTAGAAATAGTCAGTTTCCCTGTGATTATATTCCATCTACAAAAGTAATATTAATGTTTGTTTTTATAATTTAAAATAAATTTTAACAATAAACATTAAAGATCTATAATCAAACTTTTAACTTAAAAACTTTCTCTAAGTACGAAATAATGGAAAAAGGTCAAAGATGTTAAATCCAGGCCAATTTTAAAAATAAATTTTCTAAACAAATATTTAAAGATGTCGAACGTTGAAGTAATAGACGGGCTTCTTCAATACTTTTTTGAACTATTTCTAAGGGTAAAAGTTTTCCTCTTTGTAATATCTGCTCAATGCTTTCAGCATAATCGCTGTGAATTAACAATGATTTGTTTTGAGTCAGTTGTAAGAGGTGCAAATCCCGATACCAAGCGAAAAGTTGATCAAATAAAGTTTCTACGTCTTGTAGAAAAATCTGCGTGCACCTTCCCTCGATTTCTTTTTCAAGATGTTGTTGATGCGCTGTGGATAATTGCTCACTAAATAACTTTAGAAATTCCTCTTTGGCTTTTTCTTCAAAGAGTTTTTTAGAAAGTTCAATTTGTGCCACTAATTCTCCAACAATTTGAGTAAATTCTTTATAACTCGTTAAAGGCAATTGGGAAAGTGTATTCAATAGAAAAATACGACTTTCATCCCCTTTTTTTTGAATCAATTGAACAGCTCTTCCTAAAGATCCTTGTGATAAGCTTGCTATGTTTTGAGCAAATTCAGTTTCTAAATACATTCGTTTGACCAATACTTTTTCAATTTCATTTGCATGAATTGGTTGAAAATGAAGTGTTCGACAACGAGAGACAATTGTTGGTAAAAGGGCTGCTTGTGATTGACTTAGTAGAATGATCACTGTTTTTGGTGGAGGCTCTTCAAAAGTTTTTAATAGCGTGTTAGCACTAACACTCAACATGCGTTCAGCATCATGAATAATAAAAATCTTCCAAGGGGCTTCATAAGGAGGTAAGTGAACTTCTTCACTTAATTCTCTAAGCGACTGAATACTATGTAGGCCTAACTTTCCTTCAGGACGATAAATATGAATATCAGGATGCAACCCACTTTCTATTTTATGCTTATTTTTTTCTTCTTGTTCACAGATTAATTGACTCGCTAATGCATAGGCAAATAGCCCTTTCCCAACTCCATTTGGTCCAGCAAAAAGTAAAGAATTTCCGATAGCTTTTTTTACAAGCATTCTTTGCAGATAAATTTTAATAGGATCATTACCAACGAGAAAAGAAAAAGAAGAGGGAAATTTGTTCAAATTTTCAACTCCGAGTCAGGCCATTGCTCTTCTAAAAATTCAAGCGCTTTTTGTAAAACTTTTGATTGACTTTCATTAGCATCAATACGATATATTCGCTGAGGTTCTTGCTGGACAAGAGATAAAAAAGCCTGACGAACACGTTCGTGAAATTCAATTTTTTCGGATTCGATGCGATCTAATTGCCCCATTTGCGCATGATCTTTTTGGATTTTTTGAGTACGTGCTAAGCCAATCTCTGGAGACACATCTAGAAATAATGTCCAATCAGGAAGTATCTCTGCGCAAACAAGTTGGCAAAAATTTTGTATTTTTTTAGCATCTAAACTTCGTGCTGCTCCTTGATAAGCAATCGTAGAATCATTAAAACGATCACAAAGCACAATTTTTCCAGCTTTAAGCGCTGGTTGAATTAACTCTTCAACATGTTGAGCTCTTGCAGCCAAAAATAATAATAATTCTGCTTGGTGTCCAATAGAGATGCTATCCTCATGATTCAACAACAAATGTCGAATTGATTCACCAAGCTTTGTTCCTCCAGGTTCACGTGTTTGAATGACTTCAAACCCTTTATTCCGAAAATAGTCTCCTAGTTGGTTGAGAAGAGTCGATTTACCAGACCCCTCTCCTCCTTCGATTGTGATAAAATACCCCTTAAATTTCGTTGAAGACATGACTATTCCGATTGATCAGTAATTTTTTCTGAGCTGGGCTTTACTGACATTTTAATTTCTGATGGTTCAAAAGAAACGTTATTTTCGTTAGGTTCAATTGTTTCTGAAGCTAATAACTCTTCACTTTGATTTTCACTACCTTGTAATTTCTGAATAGCGACAAGATAATCATTCTCTTTTAAATTTGCTAATTTGACGCCTTGCGTATTGCGCCCCATGACCCGAAGATCATTCATATTAATACGAACTGTTTGTCCAGTTGCAGACATCATAACCATGCCATCTTCATCTGTGACACAGAGAGCTCCGATTACCTTCCCATTACGTTCACTTGTAATAATAGAGCGAACTCCTACCCCACCTCGATTTGTTTGGCGGAAATCATCTACCTGAGAACGTTTACCGAAGCCATTTTCACAGACGACTAAGATAGACTCATCACCGTTAACAACTTCACATCCTACGATATAATCATTTTCACCACGTAAGGTTGCCCCTTTGACTCCGCGTGCTGTTCTTCCCATTGGGCGAACGTTGCTTTCTTCAAAACGGACTGCCATCCCCTGATGAGTAAAAAGCATTACTTGCTGCTCAGGTTTAACAAGGCGAGCGGCAACAAGTTCGTCTCCTTCATCGATGTCAAGAGCCCAAATCCCTTTTCTTCTGGGGTTGCTAAATTCATTGAGAAGCGACTTTTTAACAACAGCACGCTTAGTAGCCATCAAAATACACGCTTCTTCTTCAAAAGAAGAGACGCGTTGAATAGTCGCAATTTTTTCTTCCGGACGAATATCTTCTAAAAGATTGATAAGAGGTTTTCCTTTGGATTTGCGTCCCGTTTCTGGAATTTGCCATACTTTTAACCAATAACAACGACCTAGATTAGTGAAAATGAGCAAATAATCGTGCGTTGTTGCAACGTATAGACCCTTAATCACATCTTCTTCTCGCTTGAGCTGCATTCCTGTCACGCCTTGGCCACCTCTTCGTTGCTCACGAAATGTATTGACAGGCATACGCTTAATATAATCATCTTGAGAAATTGTAATAATCACAGGCTCATTCGCGATTAAGTCTTCCATATTGACTTCACTTTCTGCCGCAATGATTTGTGTCTGTCTCTCAGATTTATGATGCTTTTGAATATCTAATAGCTCCTCACGAATAATCTCTTTAACCATTGCTTCGCTTGCTAAAACGGCTCGTAAATAATCAATCTTTTTTAACAATTCTTGATATTCATCATTAATTTTATCTCTTTCAAGCCCAGTTAACTGATATAGTCTTAAATCTAAAATTGCATTGGCTTGACGTTCAGTGAATTCAAAGTGTTTTATTAATTCAATGCGAGCCTCATCCCGATTACTACTTGCACGAATCAGACGAACAACTTCATCTAAATGATCAATTGCTTTTAAATATCCTTCTAGAATATGAGCTCGCGCTTCTGCTTTATTAAGCTCAAATCGAGTACGTCGACGTACCACATCAATGCGATGTTCAATCCAAACAGAAATTAACTGTTTAACATTCATGGTACGAGGTAAACCTTTATCTAATGCAAGCATGTTGCATCCAAAAGTAATTTGCAAATCACTAAACTTATAAAGCTGATTGATAATGACTTCTGGAACTTCTCCACGCTTTAATTCGATAACAATACGCATTCCATCTTTATCGGACTCATCGCGTAAATCTGAAATCCCTGTAATTGTTTTATTATTGATGAGTTCTGCAATGTGTTCGATTAAACGGGATTTATTTACATTGTAGGGAATTTCATCGATGGCTAAACGAGAACGATCCGGATTATCTTCGTTTTCCTCAACTCGAATGACTCCTCTTAAAATGAGCTTTCCCCTTCCTGTATGGAAAGCTTCTTTAATCCCTCGATAACCGCAAATCATCCCTCCTGTCGGAAAATCTGGGCCGGGCATCACCTTCATAATGTCATCAATTGAGGTTGTAGGATTTTCTAACAAGAGTAATGTTGCTTTGATCAACTCATTTAAATTGTGAGGAGGAATATTCGTAGCCATCCCCACCGCAATTCCAGATGAACCGTTGCAAAGAAGATTAGGAAATTTAGAAGGAAAAACAGTAGGTTCTTTCTTAGTCTCATCATAGTTAGGAACCATTTCGACAGTGTCTTTATCCAAATCGTCCATCAGTTGGACAGCTGCTGTTGTCAAACGAGCTTCAGTATAACGCATCGCAGCCGGAGGATCTCCATCAACAGAACCAAAGTTTCCTTGTCCATCTACCAAATTGTATCGCATAATCCACTTCTGAGCCATTCTAACGAGAGTTGGGTAAATGACCATTTCTCCATGTGGATGGTAGTCACCCGACGTGTCACCCGAAATTTTGGCACATTTTCTATGCTTTCCATTAGGACCTAGATTAAGTTGTCGCATAGCATAGAGAATTCGACGCTGAGAGGGTTTTAAACCATCACGTGCATCCGGAAGAGCGCGAGAAATGATGACTGACATTGAATAGCGTAAATAGCTATCTTTCATTTCATCTTCTACGTTTCGAGAAACGATGACTTCGTCTTTAGTGTAGGACATATAACCTCTATTTAGGCCAGTTGCAAAATTCTTTTATCACTCGCATCAACAAGTTTTGTGACTAAAAGAAAGTGAACTGATTCACGATTAAACATCTAAATTTTTAACTGACAGAGCATGTTGTTCAATAAAAGCACGTCGCGGAGGAACATCTTCTCCCATTAACATCGTAAACATGTGATCGGCTGCAATTACATCCGGTAATGTCACTTTAATAAGAGTTCTCTTAACAGGATCCATTGTGGTTTCCCAAAGCTGGTCCGCATTCATCTCGCCAAGACCTTTGTAACGTTGAATTTCAATTCCTTTACGTCCATTATTTCGCAAAAAATCAATGACTTCGCGTAGTGTGTAATAAGTGTAAGTTTTCCCCCCTTCTTCCACAATATCCAAGATCACTCCATTTGCACACATGTAGTAACTAAAATCCAGTCCATATTCTTGTAAAGGTTCTTGAATATCTTCAATTCCACCTTCTTCATAAAGCTCAATAAAATGAAGTCGGCTAGGTTTAAAAGTACGCATTTCAGGAGTAATTTCATCTGCTGGAATGGAAGCTAGCGTCTCTTGATGTCTTTGACGTTGACTTTCTTCTTCAGACTGTCTCAAAGCTACAAATTCATCTTCTGAATAAGCAAAACGAGCTCCCTCCATTAAATTCATTTGAAAACGAGGAAGTAGACCATTCTCATTTTTTAAAGCTAAAAATTCTCTAAAAGGAATTCCTTTTTTTTCTATGCGATCTATAAAAATCTCAACATTCAAAATTGTAGAAACTAGTTTTTTAGTTTCTTCCAGACTTAAAATATTTTCTCGGGAAGCTAGCTTTATTTGTATATCGCTTAATCCAAGCTCTAGTAAATAATCATCCATTTCTCTTTCCGAGTGTATGTAACGACTCGTTTTTTTACGGGACACACGATAAAGAGGAGGTTGAGCAATATAAATAAAATTGTTTTCTACCAACGCCGGCATATGACGATAAAAAAAAGTTAAAAGGAGTGTACGAATGTGAGATCCGTCTACATCCGCATCCGTCATGATAATGACTTTATGATAACGAAGTTTTTCCAGATTAAAACCGTCTTTCCCAATCCCGCAACCAAGAGCAGCCACCATGGTTCCTACTTCAGTGTTTTGTAATACTTTTTCTAAACGTGCTTTTTCAACATTTAGAATTTTTCCTCGAATCGGTAAGATTGCTTGAAAACGCCTATCTCTTCCAGATTTAGCAGAACCACCCGCAGAATCCCCCTCAACAATATAAATTTCACAGAGAGCTGGATTTTTTTCTTGGCAGTCAGTCAATTTTCCAGGAAGCCGCGCACTATCCAAAGCTGATTTACGTAAAGTTAATTCCCTTGCTTTGCGAGCAGCTTCACGTGCCTGCGCCGCTATGATAGCTTTATCTGTAATTAATTTAGCCATGGAAGGATTTTCATCGAGAAATATCGCTAACTCTTCTCCGACAATTTGCTGAACAACAGAACCTACATCACTATTACCAAGTCTTTGTTTTGTTTGCCCTTCAAATTGAGGATTAGCGACCTTGACAGAAATTACAGCTGTCAATCCTTCTCTCATATCTTCTCCGTTAATGGAGATTTTATCCGACTTCAATAGGTTATGATTTTTAATGTAATTATTCAAAACACGGGTAAGAGCTGTAGAAAAACCAGTTAAATGGGATCCACCTTGCCTTGTTGGAATGTTATTTACATAAGAAAAAATGGTTTCGGAATATCCATCATTCCATTGCATTGCAACTTCAAATTCAATCGGAGCATCATCCCCAGGTTTTACCCCATGAAAATAAATAGGATTAGGAAAAAGAGGTTCTTTATTTTCATTGAGGTAAGAAACAAATGAGCTTAACCCCCCTTGATAGCAAAAATTGACATCTTCTTTTTCAGCATGTTTTTCATCTCTAAAGAAAATATTAATTCCTTTATTCAAAAAAGCTAATTCTCTGAATCGCTTAGCTAAAATGTCATAGTCGAAGTCAATTGTTGTCATCACTTCAGAATCAGGCCAAAACCAAACTTTAGTTCCTCGTTTTGTCGTTTCTCCAATTACTTGAACTGGTTTAACAACCTTCCCTTGAGAAAATTCAATTTCGTGCATAAGGCCATTTTTACAAACTTGCACGATCATTTTTTTTGAAAGAGCATTCACACAAGAAACACCGACGCCATGCAAGCCCCCTGAAACCTTATAAGTATCTTTATCAAACTTACCCCCGGCGTGCAGAATAGTCATAACAACTTCTATGGCAGACACTTCTCTTCCTTGCTTGCGAGACTCATTCTCATGGCGTTCAACTGGAATCCCTCGTCCATCGTCTTCAATACTAATAGAATTATCTTTATGTAAAACAACGTCGATAGCTGTACAGTAACCAGCCATTGCTTCGTCTATACAATTGTCTATTACTTCATAGACAAGATGATGAAGACCATTGACACCTGTATCACCAATATACATACCAGGGCGTTCTCGAACAGCCTGAAGTCCTTCTAAAACAGTGATGGAGCTAGCATCGTACTCTTTGAGTTGAATCTTGGGTTTATCTGAACTAAGTGTATCTTGAGACATTCGATTACCTTAAATATTGAAACTTTATCTCTGTATCAACCAATTCGAAATAAAATCGTTTTGATCTCTACTCGAGGAAACTTTTGTCTAAGCTGGCTTAAGAGGCGCGGCTTATCATTTTGACTTAGCAAACTATAAAGGGTTGAATTTTTCACCTTAACAACAAGCACTCCAGATGAAAAAGAAACGGCTTGTGTCAACGCAGAAAGCTTGGGGCCTATAATGATAGGCCACATCGCCAAAATCAAATCAGATCGTTGTTCGTAAGCTTTACCAATTTTTGATAGAACATTTGGCAGTAAATCGTTGATATGATGACTCGTCACCTCTGTTCCATCATAACTTCTAGATGTGCGAGAATAGGGCTTGCTCACAGCTTTATTTCCGCCTTGATTTGAAAGCTCTTAAGAGAAAAATTAAAGCCAAATAATATCATAAAACCCTGTCTGAAACAACATTTTTATGATTAATTTCTATTATTATCGAATAAACAAACTTTTTAACTCATACTTATATGTAAATAGAGCTGAAGTAAAGCAAAACCCAAAAAATTTTTATTCAATTCTGTCAAAGTCCAACCCCTTCTTAGCACTATTAAATTGATTAAATTTTTTTTAAATTTAAAAAAAATTGCTAAATTTTGAACATAAAAAAAAGAGCCTCACCAAGAAAACTTAATGAGGCTCAGAAACAAAGAGAAAAAAGGAATTAGAATGCCATTCCTACATCAAATGTAACGCTACCAGAGCACCACTTAACATCTCTAAGTGGGATTGATACGAAACATTTTGTGTCAACATTACCCACTTCAGTTTTAGTAACTAAAGAACGATCATGTCCACGTCTTGCATGGAAATACTGAATTCCACCTTTTAAAGCAAGCGTCCAGCACTCATCCAAATCCCATTTCACACCAAAGTCAAGCACATGCCCCTGAGAACTTTTTGAGCGGTGGTGAAAACCGTTTGGAAGATCATTACGTAATTTCCAATCAGCTTTTGCATGATATTTTGCAAAATGAAATTCATAATCTAAGAACAATTCTAAATCACAGCTAATACGATAGTCAAAATCAACTCCAACAAATGGTCCATTCCAACGTGTGTTATAACGGTTATGGAAATTTGAACTAGAAGAAGAAGAAGAAGAAGAGCTGTAATCGTAGTAGTCGCTAGAAGCACGAAGAAGGCTGCTGCTACTGCTGCTTTCACCTATAGAGTTAGTTGCAAATCTTAAATGACGATCTTTCAAGTGTTGGCCTTTCCAAGAATAACCAACGACTGGTGTAACAGAAAAGCTATCGTCACCCAATTTAAATTGATATCCAAGAGCAACGTCTACATCGTAAACATGACCTCTTGTTTTAGCATGCGTGCGAGAAATTTCTAATTGAGACTCTTCACCTGCATTAATGTAGTCAGAATCTCTATTCTTACCACTCACGATCCAACCGTAATCTCCACTAGCACGCAAGTAAACATTGTCACAAGTGACATACTCACCTCTAGCTTCGATTTGCCAGATATTTAAATTTTTCCATTTTAATGTCGATTGAGCTCCAAATGGTGATGCTGCCGAATAGCCACTATCTGAGCTGTCGAGACCAGTACGGGTTTTCCACTTAAGTTCATCTCTACGATAGCCAAAGCCAACTTCTAAAGATGAATCTGTTGCTTCAGGCCAAAATGCTTGAGCAGCAGAACAACTTAAAAGGGATGCCATAATTGTCAAAAGGATTTTGCGCATATATGTCCTCTTAATGGTTTTTAATGGTTCAGGGATCTTAAAAAAATACACTTTAACAATAAATTCTAGAATTAATCAACACTAAAACGTGCGTTAACAATAGGTTTTGGTAATTGGAAGACAACATCTTCGTGAGTATAAACGATGTCTTCCACCTCATTTACACCTAATTCTATCAAACACTGGATGCATTTTTGAACAATTTCTTCAGGAGTTGATGCACCAGCAGTCAAGCCTATGACTTGCTTTCCTAACAACCATTCAGGATGAATTTCTTTTTCATCATTAATTAAATAAGATTCTATTCCTCTTGTCGAAGCGGCTTCTCTCAATCGATTTGAATTAGAACTTTGCGGATCACCCACGACTAACACAAGATCTGTTAGGTCAGTGATTTCCCTAAGGGCCATTTGGCGGTTTGTTGTCGCATAGCAAATGGAAGAACTCGGTAATGTTTCTACATGAGGATATTTAACAATTAGAGCTTGCGTAATCTCTTTCACATCATCCAAACTCAAAGTTGTTTGTGTAATATAAAAAAGCTTGTCCTGAGAAGAGAAATCTAAATTTTTGACATCTTCCACAGACTCTATGATTGTTGTTACATCAGGTGCTTCACCTGCGGTTCCAATAATTTCGACATGGTTATGATGGCCAATCAAGATAATTTGATAGCCTTGTAAAGCATATCGTTTTACTGCAGAATGAACTCTAGTTACTAAGCCACATGTGGCGTCTATTTCTACCAGTTGCCTTTTTTTAGCTTGTTCTCTAACCGCAGGCGATACACCATGTGCTGAATAAATTAACCTAGCTCCCACTGGTACATCTTCTACATCTTCAATAAAAATAGCTCCTTTCGTCTTTAAACCTTGAACAACATGTCGATTATGAACAATCTCATGCTTGACATAAATAGGAGATCCCCAAAGAAGAAGAGCTTTTTCAACTGTTTCAATCGCTCGCTCGACTCCAGCACAAAAACCGCGGGGCTTAGATAACAACAGTTTCATTTTCAACCTAAACATCTCTTGAAATTAGAAGGGGAATCATAAAGAAAATGGGAGTATTTGACAATCCTTATCATTTTTTTTCTTTTTTCACTCGAATATGATTTAATAGACCCACACAAGAATCTTCTAAAATATCAAGGACTAATTCAAAAGCACCACCGGGTTGATAATAAGGGTCTGGGACTTCCTGTCCTTGATAAAATTGACTGTACTCTGTCATGAACATAATTTTAGATTTTTGCTCAGTAGATTTAGCATGTTGATAAAGTGATTCAAGAACTTCTTTATCTGCCACTAAAATGTAATCAAATCGATTAAAAAATTCTTTTTGAAATTGCTGAGCTTGACTAGTCAAAATGATTCCTCTTGATTTCGCAGCTTCTTGCATCCGCACGTCAGGACTATGACCAACATGCCAATCTCCCATTCCACAACTTTCGATATGGAAGGCTAGATCAGGCTCTTTCTTTGCAAAATGACGTAAAATTCCTTCCGCAGCAGGAGACCTACAAATATTGCCCATGCAGACAAAGAGTACATTTATTGTTTCCATCATTCATCTATTCCTAATTAAAATTTACTAAAAGTATCGCTGTAGCTTTGGTTTTTTTCTTTACAATCAAATTATTAAGAAATTTGCACATCAGCCGCACAGCGAAAGCCATAGGTTCCATTTACGGTGCCGGGATTATTGCGATGTCTTCTAGAACATCGAAGATCTTCTTTTAAACTCTTCCAACAACCTCCCCTTAAAACACGATAAACGCCTTGTAAAGGTCCTTGAGGAAAATCTGGTTCTTGCATGGATAATTCATAATAATTATAGCCATACCAATCGTGGCACCACTCATAAACATTACCTGCCATATCATAAAGGCCACAATTATTTGGAGCATAACTCATCACAGTCGTGGTATCTGAACTAAAGAAATTGGCCTGTGTTTTTTCAATCTCCTCACCCGTCGGATAAAGAACATTTTCTTGTCCACCCCTAGCTGCAATTTCCCATTCAGCTTCAGTTGGAAGGCGTTTCCCTATCCATTTAGCATAAGCAATCGCTCCATACCAAGTCACCCCAACAACTGGATGTTTCGCATATCCAGATTCAATACTAAGCTTACCTCCACTTCTTTTAATACGTGAGTCACGTAAACGAATAATGTCATTATGGTTGCTGTCTTTTTCTCCTCCCATTACTTCTAGAAAACGAACAAATTGCTCATTAGTCACAGGATGGACATCCAGAGCAAAACTTGAAAGAGTGATTTGATGCCTTGGCATTTCGTCGCGATTTCCATCTTGACTTCCTCGGTAAAAATCCCCCCCTTTAATGATAACCATATCAGTTAAAATCGGTTTAACATTGGTCACATCTTTTCTTTCGGGGTTATAAACTTTTACAGCTGAACTAATTTGAAAAATTGCTGCAGGATCGTGATCAGTTTGAGGGCGTTCGAGTAATGGATTTTGTAATACTGGTCTTAAAGTTGAAACAGCCTCTTCAATCGCAGGTGGAGCTTCTTCTATTTTTAATGCAACTAGAGACTCGCTAACACCTTTTTGAACATTGCATTTTACCTCTTCAAAAATAATTGATGGTTCATTATTGGAAAAAAGTTCTTCTTTACCAAGAGTTAATTCTTCAATTTTGGCATTTTTTGATTTTGGCTCTTGAAGAGTTTCTTTTAAAGCAGTTACTAAAGAATCTGTTCGTTTAGCAGGTTGATTTTGTAAACATTTTTCTAATAAAGTATCCCATTGATAACGATAGCGTGAAGAGTTGGAAGGCATTTCAAAAATTCCTTCCGGTAGCTCGTTCATCAATAAATAGTACACTAACACACCAAATGCAAACACATCTGTCTTCATGCTGATCGAATGGGGAAAATCCAGCCTTTTTTGTTCTGGAGCAAAAAAAGCATGCGTTTGTAAAAAAGAAGTATGTAAAGGAATTAATTTTTGAGAATCGATAGAGGGACTAGGATAGCGATCTTGGCCCATTTTTTGCCATAAATTTTGGGAACCAATCTCAAGGGCTTCTGCCACATTTTTATAAGTTCTGGTCAAAACTGCGCCTGGTCCAATTATCCAAGACAAACCAAAATCAGACAAATGAACTTCTAAGTTTTGACGCCTTTTCCCAATTAATATATTGTTAGGCTTTAACCCTCGATGAATCAGTTCTCTATTTCCCATTTTTTTATTATGAGCGTAATCTAAAGCTTCTGCAATTTGCATGAGAATATTAATAATTTCATCCTCTTCTAATCTCCGGCCAAGCCCTATTAAGTATTGAGCAAGATTTGTCATTTCTCCCATTTGATCTACAACACAATCAGTGACTAGAAAATAAACCCCTTGAGCAAAAGAAATATTATGTGTTTTAACAATATTGGGATGATCTAGCGTAGATAAAAAATTAATATCTTCTTGGAAGCGTTGAATAAAACTACGATCTGTAGATAATTCTTCCGGAAGGATCTTAAGGATATATTGAGTTTTCATAAAACGGTGTTCAGCTAAATAAACTTCCCCCAAAGTTCCATGCCCAATCGATTTTATGATTATGTAATCGCCTAAAATACGCTGTTCCATGCTAAATCCTTTTATCTTAACTCTTAGATGTGTAAGTTTTAATTTAAAGTTTTGGTCTTATTTAAATCTTACATAAGTTATAAAAGATAACCTCTCTTTAAATTAATTTCAAACCTCTTGAAAACAGCTCTCATCAAAAAAATTTAAACAATAACTTTTGATGATTCTTGTCTATTAATAATGACATAAGCAAAATCGCTTCAAATTATTTAAATTTCGTGACCAAATAAGTTGGCAGCTAATAAAAAATGATAATTTGAGCGACCGTACTAACACACTAAACTTGAGTTTTTCTTGTCTCTTTCAGTCAGGTATGCTAACCTCCTCCTTTTAAACTTTCGTTTTACAATTTTATTTAAAAAATTTACAGGTTATTTGTTCATGGATAAACGCACCACCTTGTTCGTGATAGCTCTTTCTTTAACGTTATTTGGAATGAATCTTTTCTTTCAGCATCAAAATACTCAGCAAAAGCAAGAATGGGTTACACAGCAACAAGCCAAACAAATTCAAAAAAGTAAAAAATTAGAAGAAGAAATTAAATCACGGACAGCTAATCCTGAGTCCTTTTCTTTAACAACTATTTATGATGGAGAGCAAAAAGAAGCGATTGCACGTGGATTAGTGAAAGATAATTACCTTTTAACTTTCCGCTGGAGTGAAAATCTTCCGATGGAAATTTACATTCGTACTAGTCCCTCGAATGAAATGCAAGCTTATGAATTAATCTATAATGAATCGGAACAACAAACTCCTGCTATTTATAAAACGAAGACAAGCTCAAGTTTTTTACCCATTGCAACCATTCTCGATTTTGGACATTATGATTTACAACTCGTTTCATTTAATTCTTCTGATAGTCAATATCCTGCACACATTGCACTTGGAGAGTATACAGACGGACACCTTTCTATTTTAAATCCGCAAAATTTACAAATTGATAAAGAAAATAAAAATTCTCAACAAAATTACTATGCCGCAATTGCTTTATTAAAAACTTCTCAAGGCTATTTACCAGTTGGATTTTATGATTTCACTAGTCAATCACTTGTTCGCTTTAATAAAATACAAGAATTGTCTTCCTTTATCGCTCCGACTCAAGACACTCAAATCAATTCTGCAACCAATGGTAAAAGAGAACAAAAATTTTACGTCCTAGAAAATAATTACCAACAACTGGTTTTTTCAAACTATGGAGGGGCACTAGCAGAGATTAACCTTCCTTTTAGAACAGACAAAAATCAAGCAAGTGTTGTCAGAGAAATTGAATTTGATCGCAATATGGTTAAACATCACCCTTATAACGCCTTGTTCCCTAGCCACGCTTATTATACCCACGCAAAAGATCAAGGAAAAGATTTTATTTTTCATGAAAAAGGAGAATTAGGAGGATACTATCCCCTACTTAGACGCGATCTTATCCAAATTCCTCCTCGAAAAAGTGTTCAAATTAAACCTCAACACTATGCTTTGAATATTGTATCTGAATATCCAGAATTAGCTGAGCTTATCTACGAAGTTATTCATTTTAACAATCGATCCATTACTTTTGAAGCTGTTCAAAATCAACGTCGCATTACTAAAACTTATTCTTTTGGTGATTCCTTACAAGAAGGGCCTTATTGCCTTAATCTTGCCGTTCAAATTGATGGGGATGCGAGGGGTTTATGGTTAACGTCAGGGGTTCCAGAGGTAGAATGGATTTCTGGTGGACCCGCCCCCTCTTTAAAATATCGCATCACTCGTAATCAAAAATCTGAAGTGGAAAAGATTGATCTACCTAAAGATGCGTCAACAATCACTTCCATCTATCCTGATTGGATTTGCAATTCGAATGGATTTTTAGGAATGATTTTAGATCCTCTCAAAGAAATCGATCCCGGATTTAAAATTCAAGCTGTTTCAGGAACAAATGTCCCATCTCGATTAATAGAAATTGATCAAGAATACAATCTTTATCAAGCTGCTAATTTACCGGGCTACATGGCTTATCTTCCCTTAAAATCTCAAGGTGGGTTGATGAATTTCCGGTTTTTTGCAGGGCCATTTGATGATGAAACTTTAAAAACGATCGATGCTAAGTACTCCAATTCTGAAACAGGTTATAACCCCGACTATATTGCTTGTCAAACGATGCACGGATGGTTTACTTTTATTTCTGAACCGTTTGCCAAGTTTCTTCTAATTTTAATGAAATTTTTTCATTATTTAACGAACTCTTGGGCACTATCCATTGTTCTCCTTACGGTTAGCTTGCGTTTGATGCTCTACCCATTGAATACGTGGTCCACTAAATCTATGGTTCGCATGCAACAAATAGCACCACAAGTTACTGCTATTCAAGAAAAATATAAGAAAGATCCAAAAAAAGCTCAATTAGAAATCATGTCTCTTTATCGAGAAAGAGGAGTCAATCCAGCTTCTGGATGCTTACCTCTTTTGATTCAAATGCCTTTTTTGATTGGAATGTTTGATCTTTTAAAATCTAGTTTCGCTCTTCGCGGTGCTCCATTTATTTCTGGATGGATTGACGACTTGACAGCTCCCGATGTTTTATTTAGCTGGAGCAAGCCTATTTTTTTTATTGGAACAGAATTTCATCTGCTGCCCATATTGCTAGGTTTAGTCATGTTTCTTCAACAGCGTTTTATGTCTTCTGGTCCTAAAGACCTAAGTCAGATGACAGATCAGCAAAGACAACAACGAGCAATGGGAACCATGATGACAGTCGTTTTTGCTGTCATGTTTTATAACTTCCCATCAGGATTAAATATTTATTGGCTTTCTTCTATGTTATTAGGAATGGTACAACAATGGTTTGTATCTAAACAAATACAAAAAACGCCTAACCCTATTGCAGTGAAAACTGTTCCTAAAAAAGCTCGGTCTCGTTAAAACAATTTTAGAGGAAGAAAACTCTTCCTCTAATTAATTTTGAGAGATTGACAAGAGTAAAAACTATGCAAGCATGGGAAGAATTTCTAAAGGCACAAGAAGTTGAACTTGGTTTAGAAACGGTTCAAAAATGGCTCAGAACGTTGAAAATACAACGTTTTGATGCTTGTAATCTTTATTTAGAAGCCAAAGATTCCTTTCAAGCACTCTGGTTTGAGGAACACATTCGCAATAAAGCTCAACAAAAATTTATTAATGGAAATAATAAGCGAATTAAAATTCATCTTTCCGTTGCTAATGCCCCCCAAAAAGCAAAAAAAACTAAAACGATCAATAAAGAAAAAGATTTTAAAGCTCCTTTTGAACTAACCTTCGATGAATTAGATCCTCTTTGCTTATTTCCCTATTTCATTTCAACTGAAGAAAATCTCCTCTCTCATCAATTACTTCTAGAAATTGCCGGTCTTTCTCCGCAAATTCATTCAACCCAACTTGGTACGTTTAACCCCATTTATTTGTATGGGAGCGGAGGGTCGGGTAAAACTCACTTATTGATGAGCTTAGCTCATGCTTTAAAGGCACAGGGGCTAAAGGTTATTTATGTTCGAGCAGAAACATTTACTGATCACGTCGTTACCGCCATCCGTGCAGGAGAAATGAGTGTATTTAGACAAGCATATCGCAATATCGATGTCTTGCTAGTGGACGATGTTCATGTTTTTTCTAGAAAAGGCGCCACGCAAGAAGAATTTTTCCACACATTTAATACATTGCATTTAGAAGGTAAGCAAATTATTTTAGCTTCTGAATGTTCCCCTCAAGATCTACAGCTCATTGAACCGCGCTTGGTCAGTCGTTTTGAATGGGGAATTGTTCTTCCTTTAAAACCGTTAAGGCCTGGGGAAATGCGCAATCTTCTTATAGCTAAAGCTAAAGCTTTACATTTTGAACTTCCCTTAAAGATTGCCGATTATCTTATCGACACGTTCAAAAGCAATGCCAAAGCATTAATAAAAGGTTTGGAAGCCCTCGTTCTCCGACTGCATCTGGACGCAAAACATTCCATAACAGCTCTATCTGTAACAGCAACTAAAGCACTATTAATCGACTTAATCGAAGAAGAACAGAAAACTGCGATTACCCCTCAAAAAATTATTCAAGCAGTCGCTGAACAATACGGCATTCGTACAGAAGATATTTTAGGTAAGGCTCAAACAAGAGAATGCGCACTTCCTCGTCAACTAGCTATGCATTTATGTCGTGAACAACTAAAAATGCCTTTCATGAAAATTGGAGATCTTTTTTCTCGAGATCATTCCACCGTAATGTCAAGTGTGAAGAGTATACAAAAATCATTAGAGCAAGATGATCGAGAAATCTCAGGAATTTGTCATATCATTTTGAAAAAACTACAAGGATAGTTCACTTTCTCAAAAAAACATAAACTGGCTAAAAAAAAATTTACTTTTATGTAAAAAGATCCTTAAAAAAAAATACAATTTCGTTTGTCAAAAAATTCAATCTTATGCTAATTTTTTATTCTCTTTGAGAAAATTCGGAGTATAGCGCAGCTTGGCTAGCGCGGCTGCTTTGGGAGCAGTAGGTCGGGGGTTCGAATCCCTCTACTCCGATTCCACCCTATCTTTGGAAACAAAGATAGGGCTTTTTTTTGACTCTTTTATTTCAAGGATGTTCATGTTAACTGAACACTGGCTTGCTTGGCTTTATTGGAATCCTCCTCGAGAAGCATTTACTCTACCTTTTATTGATCATCCTGTCATGTGGTATGGCATCTGTTTTATTACTGGTTTTATCTTAGGCTATTTTATTATTGTCCCCATTATTGCTCTGTTTGTCAATCAATCAAAACATCTAAGCTCCATGGATATTCAAGATTGGAAATTATTAGTTAACCAGTTAAAAACTTCTTCCTCACCCTTAATTCAAAAATGTCAAAATGCATTAAATAGACAAGAGAGACAAAATTTAAACTCTGAAATTCAGCCATTAAACATCTCTTCCGATCTCAAAAATGCTTTGTTAAACAAATTAAATACCGTTTTAAAAGAAAACTCAATTCAACGAAAAGATTTAGAACAAACCTTTCAAGGAGCCATAACTTCTGCCAAACAAATAAGTTATTTTTTAGCAGATCGTCTTTGCTGGTTCATTGTTTTCGGAACATTGATTGGAGCTCGTTTAGGCGCTGTTTTTTTTTATGATTGGAACTATTTTAAAAGTCATCCTTTAGAAATTTTTGAAGTTTGGAAAGGGGGATTAGCAAGCCATGGTGGAGCCTTGGGAGTGATGTTAGCCCTCTTTTTTTATACTAGTTATATAAAAAAATGGGCGCCAACTTTATCATTCCTTAGGGTGTTAGATTTTGTCGCTATTCCAAGTGCATTAACGGCTGTATTTATTCGAATAGGAAATTTTTTTAATCAAGAAATTATAGGAACTCCTTCTGACTATCCTTGGGCTGTGTTATTTGCTCAACCAGCTGATGGCAGCTTACCCATCCCTAGACATCCTGTACAATTATATGAAGCTTTTGCTTACTTAATGACTTTTTTCTTATTATTTACTCTTTGGAAAAAATGCAACACTTGTCTCGCGGCAGGCACCTATGCCGGTTTTCTATTTATCTTTAACTTTTCTAGTCGTTTCCTTTTAGAATTTTGGAAAGCCAACTTAGATTCCATTTTAACAAACCCTATCTTGCAAATGGGACAATTGCTTAGCATCCCTTTCATATTATTTGGGATTTGTCTTGTTTGGAGAAAACAAAACTGGCAAAATTTATTTTGCTGTCACAGATAGTTAGGTGTAAATTTAAACTGAGCATGATTCATAAACCCCTTGATTTTATAACTAAATTAAACGATAATTTTTATATTAAATAACTAATTACGAATTCATTAAGTTTTAATTGTTGTTAGGAGTAAACAAGCATGGCGACGCTAGTCTTTGATCATAATGAAGAAGAAATCGAATTACCAGATGATTCACCGATAGCTGAAATTTGCGAAGAAGCCGGAGTCCCTTTTGCTTGCACAGAAGGTGTTTGTGGAACTTGTGTAATAGAAGTTAAAGAGGGAAAAGAAAATCTTTCTCCTCCCACCAAAGAAGAAGAAGATTTCCTTGGAGAAGGGACTTGCCATGAACGTTTAGCTTGCCAATGTCGCATTAAACAAGGTCGCGTGCGTATTATTTTTTAATTAAGCATTTTAGAAGAACATAGGATTCTTCTATTTAAAAAACTCAGGTTAAAATTATTTAAGTGCCGATTCAGATTTTGCCTGTCTTAATTTAGAATCTGAAGACACTTTAACTGTTATCAAAGAGGTTAATACTATGTCTTGTTGTTCAAAACCCCACCAAGATGATCATCATTCTCACTCTCATTCCCATTCGCACTCTGGAGGTTGTTGTTCGCCTGCTCCTTCCCCGCAAGAGCATCAACATTCTGGAGGATGCTGCTCTCAACAACCGAAAAAAGCAGCAACTGAAATTTCTCGCTCTATGACTATTGAAGATATTTTAGGCATGTTTCCTTACAAAGCTCAAAAACTTTCCCAAGAAATTACGAATGCTGGGCTTCATTGTGTAGGTTGTCACGCGGCCGTATGGGAAACGTTAGAAGCTGGAATGATGACTCATGGTAAAACAGATGCGCAAATTGATGAGCTCGTTCGGCGCTTAAATGCTTTATTACAAGAACCTGTCGATCAATCCTCTATTTGCATCACACCACGGGGAGCTTCTAAATTTTTAGAAATTTTAGCGGATGAAAATAAGCAAGGCTGGGGCATGCGCTTTGCTGAAGAAATGGCTGGCTGCAATGGCTTTGAATATGTGCTCGACTTTTCTGAAAAAGCAGACGCTGAAGATGAAATTTTTTCTTCCAACGGAATTGAAATTCATGTGAAAAAAGCAATGGTTCCCCGACTTTTAGGGTCAGAAATTGATTTTGTTGACGGTCTTCGCGGATCAGGCTTTAAAATTTCTAATCCCAATGTTCGCTCTTCTTGCGGATGTGGAAGTTCTCACAACTATTAAAATTCTTAAGGCCACTCTGTTCTGAGTGGCCTTTCAAATGTATTCAAAAAAATTTGTTTTTTCATATCAAAATGTATAAAACTAAATATTAAATATAATTTAAATAATTTATTTCCCCCTTTTACCAGTCGCTCAACTATTTTTTAATCGATTTATAATCAAACATTTATGATTAATTTTCCTAAAAAATAAAGAAAATAACTAGTCAATTAAATTAAGAAATGGTTAAGCTATTTTTAAGTTTAAATAAAGAAAAAGGTTAAAATGAATTTTAAATAAAACACATAAAATTTAGTAAGGAGGCGCAAAATTAAAAATATATTTTTCCAAAAAGAAATGAAAGTTGTTTGATTTATTTAAACACGTTTTAGTTTTAACAAATCTAAAAATAGGCAATTTTTAGATTAAATTTAGGAGAATTTTTATGAATTTAAGCAGCCCTACTACAACCTCTAATTGGGATTTAGGAAATGACTGGCATATCATGTCTCCTCAGGAACAAATGCAAGACGTTTACGCTCGATTAAATTCTTTGTCAGATAAAACCCAACAACAAGATAAAATAATTACCGCTCAAAGTGAAGTTATAGAGAAAATATTAAAAGAGAATGGCATATTGAGAACCAATAATGAACATTTACATTCGCAAATTATTCATTTAACAGAAGGTCAGCAAGAAGTAGTAAAAGAGAATCGACAAATTTCTACAGAATATCAGACATTAAAGGATAAGTATGAAGAGGTCCAAACTCAATTGCGAGAAATGGAGAATATGTTTGTCAGATTTTATGAAGAACGTGATGAACTAAATGCAACGATTGAAAAGTTATCGAAAGAAAAAAAGACATTGGAAGGAAGTAATCATCAAAAGGATGAAGTCATCAATAAGCTCAATGGGCAATTAAGGGATGTCACACATGAAAGAGATGCAAAACAAAGAACGATTGATGAATTACAAAAAGAAATTATCAGATTAACAAATGAAAATGAAAAAAAAGAGAGAGAAAAAGTTCAACTTACTGCTGAAAAACAGCGATTTAAACAAGAGAAAGATCAAACTACTAACGATAATTTGCAACTTTTGGAACAAAATCAACTTCTTAATCGTGACAATTGGCAACTTCGAGAGTCAAAAAATGAGCTAGAACAAAACTTCAGCCAACTTCAAGAAGAAAAAAACAACTTGACACAGCAAGTATGTCATAAGCAAAATGCTCTTGTAGATAATGAAATTAAATTTAATCAGCAGCTAAATCAATTGCAAAAGCAATTTGACGAGCTTTCTGCCGTTAATGCCAACAGTCAACTTCAACTGAATAATTTAAAAACCAAATTGTTGGAGATTTTTACTTTACCCTTAACTCCACAAAATTTAGACAAATATCAACAATGTTTATTAGAAACTGTAAGCTTATTAAATCTCCCAGAAGAAAAACTAAAAAAAATTAATCCCGAAATTATAAAAATTGTCAGCCAATTAAAGCAAAGTGCTAAAAATCCTAATATTTTTGGCATGCGAACTGAGACTCTCAATGCTTTAAGTTTTATACTTGGTATAGTTGGCGGTGGTATAACAGTATTAGGTTATTTGCGAAAATAATTTTATTGCAATTGGAAAAAGCCAACTTATAAACCAAGGCTGGTTTTTTTAAAAATAAAAGTTTAAAATTAAGTGAACCAATAATTTACCAATTAAGAGGTATTATTATGATTCCCAAGCCAAAAGATTATTTTTTTGCTCTAACCGATCTACAAGGAAGTATAGATACTTTTTTAAGACCTAATGCAGTTCTTACTCAACAAAGACAACGACAACTAGAATTAGTTTTGGAAAATTTTTTCTTAAAAAAAGACCAAGAAAAACTTACTCAGCAATTGACAGATATCAAGTGTAATATAACTAGCAAGCAAATTGAAAATAAGGAATTGGAAAACAAAAATCAGCAGGAATTACAACAAATCATAAAAATAAGCGAAAAGTTATTAGCTGCGTGTAAAAAGGAGTGCGAAGAACATGCGCAGTTTAAGAAAGAAGCAGATCAAAAAGTAGCTTCTATCTCCCAATCTTTTGCTAAGTTGCGCGAAAATGATGCTAAACAACTTCAGGAACTCAAAAGAATGCAACAGCAATGTGATGACTTACAATTATTACATAAGCAGGATATGCAATTACTTGGTCAACTCAATGAACAGGTCCAAAAAATAAAAGAATCCTTTCACTTTCTTGGACAAGAATATAAGCAACACTTCAAAGACTTTCAACTTCTTAGGCAACAATTTGGCCAAATTCGCAAAGATTTAGAACTTATTAAAAATCAATTAGACTACATGAGAAAGGATCTTGAAGACATTAGACAAGATTTTAAACGTCTTAAAGAAAAGATGAACAGCTTAACTCAAGATTTTCGAGTAATTAGAGCCGAAATAGAAGAATTGGACCGCCGAGAAGATATTAGCAACAAAGCTATTGCGGATCGATTAGAAAAAATGCAAGTTGCGTTTGATCAACTTGCAGCTCAGATGAATAAGGACAAACTTGTACAGCCAACGAGCCTACCTCAAATTTCAGAGAGTTCTTTTGATCAGTCAAATTCAAAAAATATTTTAACTTTTAGTTTTTTTCGGTCTCTATTTAAATGGAATATCTTCAAGATAATTTGTTTAAATCACTTTAACCATCACCATTTATTTCGTCGTACTTCAAATATCTGGGCTTCGAATATCTGGGCAAGAAAAATCCCGATGTCAGTTGATTCTAAAGAACTGGGTTAGCTATTTAGTAATAACTAATGCCAAGGTGAAACACCTTGGCTGTTTTTTTATGCAACTATAAAACTTCTTAAAAAACCTTAATTTTCAAAGTCCGTCATCCCAGATTATTAACTTTTCAACAGACAGGGTTTAATAATTTTCAAATATTACCCATGAACGGCTTTTCCCAGAGCTTGCAGAGCAGCCTCTTTGATAGTTTCACTGAGAGTCGGATGAGCTTGCACGGTTTCGGCTAAATCTTTTAAATTGATTTGCTTTTGAATGGCAAGAGTTCCTACTGCGATGAGCTCAGATGCATGAGCCCCTATGATATGCATTCCCAATAGACGGCCCGATTTTTTTTCGCCAATCAATTTCACAAATCCTTCTATTTCATCCGTGCAACGAGCCCGAGAATTACCTCTAAAATAGGTTGTTCCTGTTAAAAGAGTGAGTCCTGATTCGCTAGCTTCTTGCTCTGTCAGTCCCACAGAAGCAACTTCTGGATTCGTATAGACTACATTTGGAATAGCTAGATAATTAATGCTTTGCCTTTCCCCTTTTAACCACTCCACAACAGTGATTCCTTCTTGAGAAGCTCGATGAGCAAGCATCACACCTTCAATAAGGTCTCCAATCGCAAAAATATGTGGTTGAGATGTACGAAAAAATCCATCAACGGGAATAAATCCTTTTTTATCTATTTGAATTCCAACTTTATCTAAAGATAATCCTTGGGTATAGGGTCTTCGACCAACAGCAACTAATACCACTTCCCCGCTAATATTTTGCAATTGTTCGTTTTGTTCAATGGTTAAAATCGTTTCATTAGGTTGCAAAACAGCTGTCATCATTTTCGTCGACAACTTAATTTCAATCCCTTGCTTTTTGAGAATTTGGAATAGGTATTTTGATAATGCGATGTCCATGGCAGGACAAAGGCGATCTGACATTTCAATAATTGTCACTAAAGACCCCAGACGATTATAAACAGAAGCGAGTTCTACCCCAATCACCCCTCCTCCAATGACGAGCAAACGTGGAGGGACAGTAGAGAGATTTAAAGCCCCTGTTGAAGAAACAATATTTTTTTCGTCAAAAGGCAAATGAGGTAATGAAGTAGACTCCGATCCTGTTGCCAATAAAATATAATTAGCTTTAATTTCATCTATATGAGTTCCATTTTTCACTTGAAGTGTATGAGCATCCAAAAATTGCGCTTCTCCTTTTAAATAAATCACTCCATTTTTTTTAAAAAGTAAAGCAATCCCTTCAATCAATCCTTTGACAACATTTCTTTTACGTTCCATCAATTTTGTAAAATTGACTTTTAAATTAGATACTTCAATGGCTTGTTCGAGTCCATGTAGTTTCAATGTTGAGTAAAGTTCTGTAGAATGAAGAAGGGTTTTAGAGGGAATACATCCCACATTTAAACACGTTCCTCCAAGCGTTTCTCGTTTATCAATACAAATCGTTTTTAAACCCATTTGAGCGGCTCGAATAGCTGCCACATACCCACCTGGCCCAGCTCCAACAACTGCTAAATCATAGTGTTCAACCATATTTGTGATTTCCTTACATTTTAAAGATTTAACAATAAGCGAGAAGGATCTTCTAAAGCATTTTTAATATGAACTAAAAATGCAACAGACTCTTTTCCATCAATCAAACGATGATCATAGCTTAAAGCAAGATACATCATCGGCCGAATCACAATTTGATCTTCCATGACAACCGGCCTTTTTTCAATCTTATGCATGCCTAAAATTGCGCACTGAGGTGGATTTAAAATGGGAGTGGAAAGAAGGGAACCATATATACCTCCATTCGTAATCGTAAAACCACCTCCTTGAAGGTCATCCATAGCAATTTTTCCATCTCTTGCCTTTTTAGCAAAAAGGTCAATCGCTAATTCAATTTGAGCAAAGCTTTGTTGATCACATTGTCTGACCACAGGCACAAATGTTCCTCGGTCTGTTCCAACTGCAATTCCTATATCGTAGTAATGTCTTTCTACAATGTCCTGATGATCGAGATAGGAATTAACTGTAGGAAAAGCTTTTAAAGCAGAAACAACGGCTTTTACAAAAAAAGACATAAAGCCTAATTTTATTCCATATTTTTTTATAAACATCTCTTGATGCTTTTCTCTTAGACAAATGATTTCTGACAAATCTACTTCATTAAACGTTGTCAACATCGCCATAGTTTGCTGAGCTTCTATTAAACGATTGGCAATCACTTGTCGAATTTTAGACAATGGTTGCCTTGTTTCTTGACGTTCAAAAGTTTTTGCAGTTTGCTCTAAATCTTGAGATATTTGCGAGGGTGAAAGCTCTTCTATTTGTAAATCAGAAAGATAAGTTTCTTTCGTCAGCCGCAAAGTTCCCAACGCATCCTTTTCTACAGTTTCAAAAGAAGGTTTACTAGATGTTATACTATCTTTTTGTTCATGAATTTCAGCAGAAATTTCTTTGTTCTCTTTTTGAGGGACGTTCTTTTCTATTTGAGACTCTTCCTCAATAAATCCAATCAAAGCTCCAATTTTAACGCGATCTCCAGTTTGTACAGATAAGGTTATTACTCCCGTTTTTGGGGCAAATAACACTTGGTTAACCTTATCGGTTTCTAGCTCTAAAATTTCGGCGTCAGTTTTAACGAAAGTTTCATTAATCACTAAAATTTGACCAATCATTACTTCTGTAATCGACTCGCCCATAGAAGGGACTTTAATGTCAGTTCTCATGTTTTGAAGACCTGTTTTAAAATGTTTGCATATTCCTGATTGTGAAGGCAATAAGATCCGGTTGCTGGAGTGGCACTTCGCTCCCGACCTACGTAACTTAGCTGAATAGAAGATGGCTGAATAGAAGATGAAATTAACTCGTTAAGATAAGGAAACATAAAACTCCATGCCCCCATATTTTGAGGTTCTTCTTGAGCCCAAACAACCTCTTGAATATGAGGATATTGAAAAACTAATTTTTTTAGCTCTTCCATATGCAAAGGATACAATTGCTCAATGCGGATAAAACCTATCTCTTTTCGATTCAATTTCTCTCTTTCAGCTAATAAATCATAAAAAATTCTTCCCGAACATAAAACCAGACGTTTGATTTCTGATTGATTGACAAAACCATCATCAATAATTTCTCGAAATGTACCTTGTGTGAATTCGTGTAATGTACTGACACATTTCGGATAGCGAAGGAGACCTTTAGGGGTAAATACAATCAAAGGTTTTTCAAATTGATGTTTCACCTGTCTACGAAGTAAGTGAAAGAACTGAGCGGGAGTTGTTGTATTAACGATTTGAAGATTGTCATGTCCTGCAAGAGTTAAAAATCGCTCAAGTCGCCCTGAAGAATGCTCAGGTCCTTGCCCTTCAAGCCCATGAGGTAGAAAGAGAATTAATCCTGACTTTTGTCCCCATTTTTGTTCGGCACTTGCAATAAATTGATCAATAATTATTTGTGCTCCATTATTAAAGTCGCCAAATTGAGCTTCCCATATATTTAGACCTTTTACACAAATGACACTATATCCATATTCGAAGCCCAAGACTGCCATTTCCGAGAGAGGTGAATTAACGATCTCAAACTTTCCTTGTCCTTGTTTTAGATGAGCAAGTGGATAATAATCCTTTTCTGTATGTTGATCGACCCAAATCGCATGGCGATGACTGAAAGTGCCGCGACAACAATCTTGGCCAGATATACGTATTGATACTCCTTCTTCTAAAAGAGAAGCATAAGCTAAATGCTCAGCAAGTCCCCAGTCAATAAGTTTATTTTCTTTCACTTGACGAAGCCTTTCTTTTACCAAATAGTCAACTTTGGGGTGAAGGGTAAATTCTTGAGGAATTTGGCTAAAACGCTCTGCCAATGAGATAAGTTTTCCCAAGTTAACACCCGTTTCAACAGATTGAAAAAAACTTTGGGGAATTGAGAAGGGCTGTTTAACGACAGAAAAAATTGCCTGTGGCTGATTTATTTTTTCATGCATTTCTCGCAATCCTGCTTTATAAGCTGCTTCCAGCTGATCCATCATTTGAGGATCCAAAATTCCCTGAGCTAATAGTTGATCGTAATAGATTTTCCGAATCGATTGTTTACCTTTGATTAAACGACATTCTAGAGGCTGGGTATAAGCAGGTTCATCTCCTTCATTATGCCCATATTTTCGATATCCATTTAAATCAATGAAAACGTCACAATGAAATCGTTGCCGAACTTCTAAGGCTAGCAAAGTTACCTGAACGCAGCTATCGGGATCCTCGGCATTTACATGAAAAATAGGCAAGCCGAATGCACGAGCAATATCTGTACAATATCTTGTTGAACGCAAATCGCGTGGGATAGTGGTAAATCCAATCTGGTTATTAATCACAAAATGAATGGTTCCACCCGTTTCATAGCCTTTTAACTGGGAGAGCTGTAGAGTCTCATAAACGACACCTTGCCCAGATACGGCAGCATCTCCATGAATTAAAATGGGAATAATTTTCTTCCGAGCTTTTTCACCACCAGCTAAAAATTGTTTAGCTCGTGTTTTTCCTTCAACAACTGCATTGACAGACTCTAAATGGCTAGGATTTGGACTTAAAGAAATCTTGACGGATTTACCCAACCGAGTTTTTATTTTTTCCCCAGTATATCCTTTGTGATATTTCACATCTCCCATTCCTTCTAAAGAAGTCGGAATGTATTCTTCCCCAAATTCGGAAAAAATAGTATCTAAAGATTTGTTAAGAATATTCGCCAAAACGTTTAATCGTCCTCGATGGGCCATTCCAACTAGAAACTCTTGAACCCCTTGTTCAGCTCCTGCTTCGATCAACAGATCTAGCATAGGAATTAAGGTCTCTGCCCCTTCCAAAGAAAAACGTTTTTGCCCAATATATTTAGTGTGTAGAAAAGTTTCAAAAAGTTCGGATCGACTTAAACACGCTAAAACATGTTGTTTTTGCTCTTTGGTCAAAGTTTGCTTAAAAAATTGCTGTTCTATAAAGTCTTGTATCCATACTTCCATTTTTTTATCATTAAGATGTTTATACTCGAATCCGATGCGGTCGCAATAAATCTTACGTAAATATTCAATCTTGGCAGTTTGAATAATAGCTTGTGTATCAACACATGGCTTTAGATATTCTGTTAGAAAAAATGTAAATGAAGAAGGATTTAATGATATGGGATTTACTGAAGATATTAAGTGACCATCCCGGCGCAATACATCCATTACATGCTCAACATGATTGGAAGAAGAGGATTGTTTATTAGTAGTTGTGAAAGAAGAAGCTGTTTCTAATTCCTGAAAATAACAATGCCAAGAAGGATCTAAGCTGTCATATTTTTTTTGATAATCTTGATATAAATTTTCAAGCAGCTCTATATTTGCAAGCTCCCCTTCAACGATTGGATGGCCATCCATTCATCATCCCCTCTATCTAAATCCTTATATTCGCTCAATCTGATCAATTTTTTGAAATATTTCTGATTATTTAAAGATTTAGCTTAGTGATAAATATTTTGAAAGAATAAACTCTGAGTCCTAAATATAACGATTAAAAACAATGGCTAACTTTTTTCAACCACACACTTGGATTTTATTTTTTTTAATTTTCTTTTGTAGTTGTTCTCGATCAACTTCGCATTTGCCTCCTTCTTACTTTTGGCAAACGTTTTGTGCCCGTGAAGAGATGAAAGACAAAAAAAGAATTCTTCTTTATAGAGCGCTTATTCCTCAATCTTGGATACGTCAAGACCCTTCTTTAAAAGACTCCTTAATCGATACGACTTTGCCTATTTGTGAGTTTTATGCTAAAGAAGGCACTGATCAAGCACGTATCACAATTCATACATTTCCTATTAATGAACAAAAATTAAGAATTTCACCCCTGGCCCAAATTGAACGCTGGAAAAAGCAATTTGAAGATTTAGATCTTTTGTCTGTCAAAGTGACAACTCAATCACATGGAGGATTTATTGGACTTTGCTTAGAAGCAGAAGGAACTTATCAAGGACAATTGCAAAAAATGTTGGCTTGGAGTATGCATTTATCTCCTGAATATGACAGGCAATTAAATAATCGAAAAGATCAATTAAAATACCGTTTGATGAGAGCAGATTATACCATAAAAATTGTTGGCCCGGCTTCTTTGATTAATAAACAACGTAAAGTTTTTCTTCAGTTTGCTAATAGTTTTGAACTTATTGAAGAACTTCCTTCCCCATGAACAATTGGACTAGACGTTGTTTTCATTTTTTAGGCGGCGTCTATCTGGCGATTTTTTTGATTAGTGCTCTCGCCTTAATTGTGATTGCCGGTACATTTTTAGAATCTTATACTAATTCTCACCTCTTCGCCGCTGAATGGACTTATCATAGCCCTTTCTTTTTAAGTTTACTTGGTTTGATGTTTGTCAATATCCTTATTTCTGCTCTTCGCCGATGGCCTTTTCAAAAAAAGCATATTCCTTTTCTCATTACGCATCTTGGATTATTGATGGTCATTGGAGGAACAATAATTAAACAACAAATGGGAATACAAGGAAATCTAAGTTTAACAGAAGGAAGTGGAAGTCAAACGCTTTTGATTCCCCATACTTTTGCACTGAAAGTAGAACAATTAAATCCTCCTTTTGAAATATCTCGTCAAGAGATTCGCAAAGTGGCTTTAGAAGGAGGACCTCATCTCCATCAATTCGAGCAATTTCCCACTTTAAAATTAAAAATTTTAGGACATGCTCCTCATGTCAATGAACAATGGGAAACCTGGATTAAAGGAGAAAAAGCTTATTTTTCAGGTATTCCTCCTTTTCCTATTCAAAGCTGGCAGACAGACATTCCTTTTCCCAAAGGGATTCTCCTTCCTTTATCAACCTCTAGTTCTGCTTGGCTAGCCTTAGCTTTACGAACAGATCATTTAAAAGAAAGTTTACAGAATTTTTATTTGGAAAATTTAACAGTTCGACTTACTTCCAAAACCCAACCAGACATTGAATTAGAGATTCCTTTGCAACTTGCTTTAGAAAAAGGAATTTTATTTGAACAAAGAAAGATTCACTTTGATTTGAATTTGAACTTTTCTTCCATTCAAGGATTGGCGCCTCCAACGCTTAATTTATCTTGGAAAACACCTTCCGATATAGAACAATCTATTCAAATTGCGCTTCAAGGCAATCACTCACTTTATATGCAATATAAAAACTCATGGACTCTTTCCGCTCCTTTCAATGTTGACTTGATTCGCCCAACCCCTGCCCTTCTCATCGTAGAAGATTGGCAAAAAAATACTTATTTATTTGCATTTGATAAATACGGGAGAGTTCATGAAGAATCGTTTAAACAAAATCAATTTTATAACTTGATTGCTTATGCACAAGGGCATGGAGGATATGTTGTTCAAGCAGAAATTCCATTTCCTTCTTTCCCGGCAAGTCGCCTAGACAAAGAAAAAGCTGATGAATATTTTTTACAGAATCAACTTCAACAAGTTTTTTCTTCAACAACCACGCTTATTCCTCCTTTAAAATTATTTCAACAAGCTTGCCAGCGGTCTGGGTATAACTTTGTTGATGCCTTTGTGGAATTTTTGCATGTCTGGAATGACAACCACACCCCTCTTTTTTCCTCTTTATCGCTAGCGTCTCCCACTTTACAGGAATCACTTTCTCATTTAAATTGGGAATTAATTCCAAAAGAGGATTATCATGGATGTCAATGGACGTGCCTTTTTTTTGAAGATCTTCAAAAAACTTTACAAGCTGATCAAGATTTGCTTGTTATTCTGCATGAAAAATCATGGCCTGGTTTGAAAACTTTAGCGACAGAAGAAAGCAAAAATGAAATTTTATTAACTCATCTTATCCAACAAATTTTTTCTGCTTCCTCTTATTTACCCCTTCCCCTCATTGAAGAAAAAAATGTGCTCTATCAAGCCCAACTACTCTCAGCTTATTTTAAAGCCTATGACATTGATTATCATACTTTAATTCAAAGAGGAGAAGTTGGTGAAGAGAATTATGAACGTTTACACGCGATGCATCCTACAGCGAAAGAAAAAATTTTATTAGAGACACCTTTGACTTACTATCATCAAACAAAAGAACCCCTGCAAAAAAAAGAGAATAATCGCCCAGCTCTTTTCTTAGAGGCTATAGAAAATGATAAAAAACAAATTGTTTCCCTCGCCTACGATGAGTCAGCAACTGGATTGAAATGGCCCATTTTAAATGGACAGTACCTTATTCGTTTTCAACCTCAACAAATTTCGCTTCCTTATCGCTTAAGGCTTCGACAAGCAAGGCAAATTAATTATCCTCATACGCAACAAACTTATAGTTATGAGGGGGATGTTTTAATCACTAATAATAATCAAGAAGAAATAGCCTTAACCTTGAGCATGAATAAAGTTTATGAAACCTGGGACGGATTTCGCTTTTACCTAGCGGGAATGACAACAGCTTCTTCACAAACGGCTAATCATGTACAAGTCATTGTCAATCAAGATCCAGCTAAATATCTTTTAACTTATCCAGGTGGATTAATCGTGACCATAGGGACAATTCTTTTATTTTGGCTGAAACCTTACCGGAAAAGGGATTAAAAGATTTCCTCAAAAAAAATTTTCATGGCAAGCCAAGCTCGATCACACGTTTTAGGCTCATAAAACTTTCCACCTTTTTTATCGTTCTCTTCAGGATTTGTAAAAGAATGCCCAGCATTTCCATAAGTATTAAATTGCCAGTCTACATTGGCATCGGTCATTTCCTTTTGCAAATGGAGCACATTATCTACAGGTACATAGGGATCGTGGTATCCATGCAACACTAATAAGGAACCTTTTATAGATTTTGCAATCGAAACGGTTTTCACATTATTCCCCTCTTTTTGACTTCCTAATATACCATGAAAACTGACAACACCCTTCACATCAGCCCCACTACGTAATAGTTCTATCACTGTCAACCCTCCAAAACAAAAACCAATTGCGCCAATCTTTCCTGCATCAACTTCCGGTTGTTGGACTAAAGCCTGCATAGCACCAAAAATACGCTTTTGCAGAAGTTGCCGATCCATGAAAAGAGGCTTCATCAATGCGCCAGCTTCTTCCCCATTTTGCGCTACTCTTCCCTCACCATATAAATCCGCTGCAAAACCGATATATCCTAATTTAGCTAATTCTTGAGCTTTTTCGCACACAAACGCATTTCTTCCCATCCATGTATGTGCAATTAAAATAGCCGGTTTTTTTTGTTTTGTTTCAGAAAAATTAACAAAATATCCTTTGAATATTTGATTATCTACCTCATAGACGATTTCACGATCTTTCATGGCAAACCCTTTCTCATTAAATAAAAATTAATACTTGTTATTTTTTTAATGTACCTAAAGAGAATTAGCTTTCTTAAGCTCTTTAAATATTCACTTTTTATTGCTATTTCAGCAATACTTGTTTAAATATATTTTAAAATTATTTTCGAAGCTCTTTTTCTAACTAGAATCCAAAAATTTAAACAGAAATAAATTTTTATTTTTCTCCACGAGCTTTATCAAGTCTTGGATCAAAAATTAGCAATATGATAAGGATAAGTTTGTATATTTCGATTATTAAAAATAAATTTATAATTTTTTTTCAAAATTTTCCTAACTCGCTAAAAATAGGCTTATTGTGGCTAATTCTAATGAGTGGAATGAGCCTATATGGAGATCTTAAAGGGGAAATAGAAGATTTTCCAGTCCTTTATAAAGGGCGTTTTCGGCCTGCTGATGTTTACGCCAGGCTGTGGTTATACGATTTTTATCATTCGCAATCGATTAAAAATGAAGATCTAAAAACTTTTCGCACTCCTTGTTCTTCCGCATTACCTTTTCTTTGGCGGTTAGACCGCTTAGGACATCAATCGTTTATTTGCACCCCTCTTTTTTGGGTTTCTTCAGCAGAAATTAAACAACTAGCGAATTTAGATATCTTAAGTAATCGATTTAATTATCAAGAACTGAACTCTCTTACTCCTACTCTCTCTTTAAATCTGACAAATAAAGAAGGGGCAGAGTTTTCTCAACTAGCTCAAAAGCTCAAACAATTTAGTTTGATTGAGCAAGAAAACCCACAAGAACAGCTATTTCAAGAACGATTAAAGTCTTTGCAAGTACAAAAGTTATCCTCTCAACAAATTGAAGCTACTTTAGAACAAGAATTTCCATTGGTTGAACGTTTAAAACAAGCAGGAACGCTATTTAAAGCCCTTCCAGGAAAATATGGAGAGGGAGACTGGATCTCTTTAAAAGCTTTTAAAATTAAAATTTTTGACAAACGAACCAACTGCTTAAAACCTATTGGTAATTTTACTCTTTATTCTAACGAAAACTTTGAGAGAATTCGCGATGCCTATTTTGCATGGGAAAAAGCCGTCAGCCATGAAAATCTCGATGATCAAAAAAAAACATATCATTATCTTGGCTTTTCTTTAAAAAAAGCGTATGCAACAATTGCAGGACACCCTTATCAGGAAGCTATGGGTAAGGCGCTCTGTTATCCGACATTGAATCAACTTTATGCTGAATATGCGTATTACCAATTCCCCTGGATCAAACTGCTCATTGTTTTGTACGGTTTTTCAGCTATTTTTTTGATGTGCTTTAAAAATATTTTAAATCCAAAAGTAAAACAAAGCATTCTTATGCTTTTAATTGTTACTTTTATGCTTCATACGGGCTTACTACTATGTCGTTGCTATATTCTAAATCGCCCTCCCGTGACAAATATGTTTGAAACAGTCATTTACATCCCTTGGGTGGCGACTCTCTTTAGCCTTACTTTAGCTTTTTTACGACGAAATACGTTTGTTTTATTTAGCGCTTCACTTTCCTCATTTGTTTTATTAGTTATCCTTGAAGTTACCGATCTCAATCAAAGTTTGGACCAAGTACAAGCTGTTTTAGACTCACAGTTTTGGCTTCTTATTCATGTTTTAATTGTTGTAGGAAGTTACGGTATCTTTATTTTAGGTTCTGTATTAGGCCATTTTTATCTCTGTTTAGCTTTGATGCATTCATCCAAAACTTCAACCATGCGCACTTTAGCACAGTTAATTTTACAAACTTTATATGTGGGAACAGCGTTTTTAATTACAGGTACAATTTTAGGAGGTGTTTGGGCAGCTGAGAGTTGGGGCCGTTTTTGGGACTGGGATCCCAAAGAATCTTGGGCATTTATTTCGATTTGTTTATATCTCATCTGTATTCATGCCTATCGTTTTCATCAGATTAGAGAGTTTGGTCTAGCGTTTGGGGCTGTCATTGGATTTTTAGCGATTAGCTTTACTTGGTATGGAGTCAATTACATTTTAGGAACAGGACTTCATAGCTATGGATTTGGTTCTGGAGGAGAGAAATATTACTACAGTTTCTTGCTAAGTGAAATTCTTTTCTTAATTTCACTATCCATTCTCAAAGTTAGATCAATTTATTCAAATAAAAAGGAGGATAAGCCTTGATTTTTTTCCTCTCTAGTTTCCCCTGGAATTTTATTTTAAAAAGAGAAGCCTTTCTTTTAATTCCTTCATTATTTATTTAAAAAGATTGAAAAAAGTTGCCAAAAACCCTACTATTTCCGTTCCACGTCATTTCGTTATCTGCATAAATTGGTTTTTTGAGATTAATGGCTATCTCTTTAAATAATGTAGAAACGTGGACAGATTTTAATTAATGGAAGTATCATGAAACATATCAAAAGTGAAAGATTAAAAAAACTCGAGACAGAGCTTAATGATCTCGAACAATGGTTAAAACTTGGACTAGTTCCCAAAAAAGATGTAGATAAACACAAAGAAGAAATTTTAGCTGTTAGGACAAAAATCGAAGAAGAAAAAGAAAGGCTGCAGTTTCTTAAAGAAAGTGGAGAAGCGGAAGAATATATCACTCCCAAGCGAATCCCTGGTCGAGCCGGTTACAATGATATGCCTACAATCCCAGATATTGACATTGGGGAAACGATGGGTGGAAATGAAACTGGCTTCGATATGGAAACAGATGCCATTGAAGTTGAAAATACAATTGGTGCAAGAGAAGATGATGAAGATGGCGAAAATGAGGAAGAGGATGATGAAGATGACGAATCCTATTTCAGTGATCGCAATCGATGGCGGCGTGGAGGAATCGTAGACCCAGATGCTAACGATTGGTAACCCCACTTCATCGGAAATCAGTCTTTATTTTCATATCCCTTTTTGTACAAAAAAGTGTAATTACTGCCACTTTTATGTCCTTCCTGATCAAGAGCCTTTAAAAAATCAATTACTGATTGCTTTAAAATTAGAGTGGAAGCGTATGCTTCCTCTCTTAATAAATAAATGTATTATCTCTATTTATTTTGGTGGGGGAACTCCTTCCTTATTCAGCCCAGATCGCATTCAGGCTGTACTAGAAACGATACATCAAGATCTCCCCTTTGACTACTCAACAACTGAAATTACTTTGGAGGTAAACCCTGAAAATGGTTGTTTCTCCCTTATGCGAGCTTACGCTCAGGCGGGAATTAATCGAGTCAGCATTGGCATTCAAACTCTAGATCAAGAACTTCTTCATCTATTAGGCCGCTTGCATAGTCCTTCCTTAGCAAAACGATCCGTTTTAGAAACATATGAAGCAGGCATCACCAATCTTTCTATTGACCTCATGTACGATTTACCACGTCAGTCCCTCAAAAATTGGGAAACGACTTTACAAGAGATTGGCACCCTCCCCCTAACTCATCTCTCTTTGTACAATCTCACAATTGAACCTTTTACCGTCTTTTTTAAAAAACAAAATTTTGTACGCCCCCTATTACCCGATGAAGAGACCAGTTTAGCCATGTATAATGCTGCCATCGAGCACTTAACTAGTTTTGGATTAGAACAATATGAAATCTCCGCTTTTGCAAAGCCAGGATTCTATTCTAAACACAATACAGGCTACTGGTTAGCGCGCCCCTTCATAGGATTTGGTCCCTCTGCATTTAGTTATTGGGAAGGAAAACGCTTTCGCAATGTCGCTAACTTAAAAAAATATCATCAATCATTAACTCTTAATCAATCCCCGATTGATTTTAATGAGCAATTAGATCCCATTGCCCATTTAAAGGAATTGTTTGTCATTCAAATTCGGCTATGCCAAGGAATTTCTATCGCAGATTTCGAGCAAAGACACGGGAAACTATCACAAGAAACGTTAGAAACAATAGAACAATTCATTTTGGATGGTTTTCTCACCCAATCGAATCAAATTTTAAGCTTAACAAAAAAAGGTGTCCTTTTTTATGACACCGTGGCTTCTGAATTAATTTAAGATTTATGAAAATTTGCTGTTTTACTTAAGGGCAATTTACCAATTTAGAACTCAATAAAGAGCGTCTAAATCATTTTCACTAACTTCAATTCAATCGATTTTTAAGTTAAAAATGTAAAAGAAAAAATCCCTGCTTATTCTAGTATCAGCAAATTTTACAATGGCATGCAACTTGCATTTCTGAATAAGAAATAAAAGAGGCAAACAACCATGATAAAAAATGATTCTAGCTTTTCAGATGTTCCTCGTAGCTATCAGACTAACCGCGAGCATGTGATTCAAAATAAAATTCAACTCGACAAGATTTACGAACAACTTAAAACATCAAAAAACAGTAAAGAATTTGTTATCATGCATGATGCATTAACAAATTTAGACCATAGCATGGCAAAACTTAAAGAAGATATCGAAAAAATTAAAATAATCTCTAAAGATGACGAATTATCTAAAAAAGTTTGGAATACTGCGAATTCTCAAGATATTTTCACAGCATTAGATTCTAGCAGGTTACTCATTCAAAATGCACAAGAAAGCTATCAATTATCTCTACAAATTCTTCAAAACCATATGCCTTCTTTATTGCATACAACTGAACCAAAAAACGAATTCAGCAATAGCTATGTTCTTTTTGATAAACTATGGCAAAAAGAGAACGTCCTTCCTGAATCTTTTTTAGAAATGGGCCAATCTTTAGTTGAATTATATCAAAAAAATCCTACCCAGCTAGAGCTTCTCACTAGAGCGCATCAATGCTGGGAAAAAGCTGCTGAATTATACGAAAAAAATAAAAATTATAGCCAAGCTTTTGAAATTCGCGCAAAAATTGCAAACGAAATAACAATCCCCCATACCCACCCTCTTTACGAATTAGAATCTAAAGTTGATGACTATGTAAAAAACGCTAATATTAATCCGGATGATGGGGCTAAATTTGATCATTTAGATTCAGGTATATTAAAGCGTGGAATGTTATCCATTAGAAAACGTAATTTGGATGGAAAAGAAAAATTAGTGGCTAATTTCCATATCAGTCATTTTGCTAAGGAAAAACTACTCAGCACGATAAAAGCTATTCGCGAAAATAAAGAAGAATTTATTAAAAACTTGCCAGAACATTTGAAAAGCCAGTTAACGATACGTGATGTTGATAATGGATATTTTAAAAAAATAAGCGATGTCTACAGCAGTGACATCAGTCAAGGGATGAGGCTAGGAAAAGCAATAGAAATTGAATTCAAAGATATTGGAGTGATTCGCGTTGCTGCAGATAATGAATTTCACTCTATGCGTGATCGTATTGTAATTGAAGTTAATAAAAACACCTCTTCAGGATTAGAACAAATGAGCGAAATCTCTACCATGATGGGATTAGGACCTATTTTTGGAGTTGAAAGTTTAGAAGAAGAAGAAAGAAAAAAAATTATGTTGCTCTTTCGTACATTTTATCCTCAAGAAGCCTATCCATTAGAGAATTTGCAAGACACATACGAAATTTCTATCGAAAGCCTTAAACAAATGATAATTGACCGACAACCAGATATGAAGGAAGTTTTTAAAGATTATTTATCAGGTGAAGGAAAAATGAAAAAAGTAGAAATTGCTCCAAATGCTTCTGTATGGAGCGTATCTAATTTAGCAGATTTAATGCGCCACGAAGGAGCAATTGGCTTAATGGCTGGTTTTACAGGGGATCCAGAAGTTTTAGTATCTGTGCTGACCCAAGGCTCTTTATGCTCTCAGGAAAGATTTGAGAAAGGCCATAACTTTGATGGAACAAGTGCTGGGCAAGATCATAGACATGGAGGAGCAGGTTTTGTTTTTAGTCGGTTAATTAATCAAAAAATGGTAAATACACTGCAAGAACAATGGATAGAATCGTCTGAAAGTTATGAAAAAAGGCCTAGCAGTCTTGTCCAACGCTATCCACATTACGGAGAATATCAGTTACTTTATGATCTTTCAGTTATTAATACTGGATCTTATGCCTATAATCAAGATCGCTATGGAAGTAAGTCTATAGAACACTATGGTAAACGAAATAACCTCATTGAATTTACAAAATCATTAGATGAAAACAGTATAAAAAATGAGGTGATGATTCGAGATCGGCTTCCTCCTGATAAACTTTGTAAAATACTTTTTTCAAGCGAAAGTAAAAAACAAATACTTATAGATGACTTAAAAGATAAAAATCTTATTATAGAAGAAAAAGGAAAACATTATATAAAAGGTTATAAGAGTAAAAGTATTGAGGAATTATTTGTTGTGGGAAAATATTTTACCAGTGAAATGTGGAAATAAATAAGGAATGATGCTTTATGAATAAAATATTTGATGCTGTCTATTATGTAGAGTCTTCCGATCTTGGAAAAGCCTATAATCTTGTTGCCATTCAACCTAAGTTTTTTTCCTATAAAACTAGAAACTATTCTGAGCAACGTTGCGAATGGCTTGATACAGATCGCGGAGCTTATTTTTATTATGAAACAGCCAATTTTATAGACGAAAATTCTGAAAAAGTTCCTCCTCGACAATTTAAATTGATTGGAGAAAATGAAGAAGAGATTACTTTTACTTACCTCACAACAAAATTATTCAAAGAAAAAGTTGCTGACAAAGTTGGAGGCTCCCTCAATTTTTCACAGGATAGTGAAATTCAAAATTATTATTTAGAAAAATTTTCTAAAAAAATGCATGAAGAATAATAGCTTTACTTTGTTGACAAGTTTTTTTGAATGAATACTTAAAAAAAACGAAACAAGGGTTATTAAATAGTAGCATTTGTACATAGATCAATATGGGTTTTCATAATTATTTTCCATAAAGGAAAAAGAGAAAAAATCAAAGGTTTTGAAAAATCATGGGTAACAAAAAGCACGGCCATATTGAATAAATAAGGCATGCTATGATTGACACTAAAAAGTTTTAAAATCGCAACTTTTCTTTTTCTCTCAAACCTACCTATAGTCGATTAGTCAGTTTATTAAAAAATCAAAAATAGATTAAACATGCACAAGAAAAATTGCTGGTTTTTTTTCTAGATTAGGAAGAGTGCTTTTTTTCCAACTTTCAATCGTTTGGCAAATGACTCCTTGTGTAGGCATAGTTAAATCCCAGGCAATACATAACCAAGCCTGATCAGGCAAGGATTTTAAAGTCGATTCTAGTGTATGGGCATTTCGATAAGGGGCTTCCATAAAAATCTGAGTCGCCTGATCTTGTTGTGCTCTGTGAACAAGGTTTTTTAACTGAATTTGCCTCTTCGTAGGTTCTTTGTCTAAATAACCATGAAAGAAAAACTTTTGACCTGGTAAACCAGATAGCATAAGCGCCATTAATAAAGAAGAAGGCCCTACAAATGTTTGAATGTGTATTCCTTGTTGGCGGGCACGATGCACCAATTTTGAACCAGGATCTGCAATACAAGGAAGTCCTGCATCAGAAACTAATCCCCATCGCTCCCCTTTTAGAATTGGTTCTAAGAAAAAGTCTATATGTTCATCGGGAGTATGTTCATTAAACAAAGCAATCGGAATTTCGACTGCTGGTTTTTTGGTTGCAAATCGTTTTAAATAACGTCTTCCCTCTGTTTCGCTTTCAGCAATTAAGCCATCAATGGATTGAACAGCTTTCGAAACACTAGCTGGTAAAAAAACTTCAGCATGACGATGATCACCTAAAAGGTTAGGTAATAGAAGTAAAGCAGGTTTATCGCTCATAAATATCACTAAATTGTGCGGGTTAATTGAATCATTAATAGTTCCATCAATAATTTTTCATCAGCATGCGAATTTTTTACACGCATTTCGGTATTATCAATAGATAAAATTCCTTGTCTCAGTGAATCCAATCCATATCTTTGAGCTTGCTGAATGGTTCGGTCTAAAAGATTTCCTTTTAAATAAGGAAATTCGTGAGAGATTTCCTGGGCAGCTTTCCCATTAGCTAACATAACGCAAATATGAAATTGCGTTTGAAACTGAGAGCGAATTTGTCGAAGTAAAGGTAAAAGTGATTGTCCCTCTGTCAAAAGCGATTGTGCAATCAAAATCGCTGCCAAACCATCCCGTTTAAAAAGAGCTTCTCCTAACTGCCAAATAGTATCGGAAGGTTGATAATTGCAGATTTTAATGATATCTTGCTGAGTAATTTCATTTCGATCTCCAATATAGCAAAGCAATTTTTCTATTTCTTGTATGAGAAGAGAGGAATCTAAGCCTGTTTGTTTAACCAAAAGCTGGCAGACCTGATAAGGAATAATTTTTCGTTTAGCTGATAATTGTTTAGACGCCCATTCGATTAATTTCTTCTCTTTTTCCCAGGGTTTTGGTTCCGTTAATTCTAAAATAATCCCTTCTTTTTCCGCAGCCTTATAAAAACTAGTTTGCTTATTCCAGCTAGGAGCACTCAAAATTAAATATTGTGAGGAAGGGATTTGGGGAAAATATTTTTCTAAAGCCTCAATAAGATTTTTCTTTAACTTATCTGCGTTTTGAATCCAAAAAAGGCGTTTATCTGCGAATAAATTATGCGAGTAGAGCTCTGAAAGCAACATATCTAACGTAGCTTGCGTTCCATCTATTATCTCAATTGACTCTTCTAAGACATTTGGAGAGGGGTGTAAGGCATGAAGAGTATGTTCAATGGCTTCCTGCTGCTCAATAGGATCTTTGCTTAAAATAAAGTATAATCGACTAAAATGGTGGGGAGCCGCTCCTTCTAAATGTTTTTCAAAAGCACGGCTATTATCGTATTTCACAATAAATGAGAGATCCTTACTCTACGCTATCTATAAATTTACAATAGCTGATCTGTTAACAAATTAAGAAGAATAAGGATAGCTCATTGGAGAAAAACTTTCAACCTCAGACCTTTCGCTTTTCTAATCGTCGGCGAAGTTGCTCTCTTTTCCATCCTTCAGCTGTTTGAATGCGATGGGATCTAGAAAGATTTTTTGAAGCGACTTGTTCTTTTATTTCCAAAACTTCATTCACTTGTTCTTCAATAGGCGCTTCTATGTCTATTTCATTTTTGGAAGTAAGTTTTATGATCTGTTTATTTTCTGTTGATACCTGAACAAAATTTTTGACAACCATCATACACCTCCTGAATGAGCTCATCTTACTGATGGACAATTGTTGAAGGTGAGTCAGATAAAAAAATTAACTAGCTTTCTAATTTCTCTTTCTTAAATTTTTCTGACTCCTGTTTTCCACTTACCTTTTAAGTAATCTTTTCAACCTAGTTTTCTTTTAGCCATCTAGCACCTCCTTGTGCGATATCTAAAACTTAGGTTTTAAAAGAAACTCAAGGATCTGGATATAGCAATGCAAAACGTGTGCCAACAAAAGCAACGTAAAAAAAGTAATTTATATGTATTTAAAAATAAAAAGATTATGAGTTAAGACCAGTAAACCCAGCCTTTTTTAACAAGAAGCTCGGCATTGAGTAGAGCCGATCCTGCTGCTCCTCGAGTCATATTGTGAGAAAGCAGGGTAAATTTATAATCCATTAGAGAACAAGGACGTAAACGACCAATAGAAACAGCCATTTCTTTATCTAAAAGTCGATGAAATTTGGGTTGAGGATAAAAAGGATCATCAAAATAATAAATGGGATGTAAGGGAGCTGAAGGCAACTGAAATTTTTGTGGCTCACCAGAAAATTCACGCCACGCTTGAATGATAGTTTCAGGAGATGCCGAGCCATTTAATTTGATAGATAAGCATGCAACATGCCCATCTATGATAGGTACACGATTACATTGAGCACTAATTTTAATCGAAGCAGGCTGAAGAGTAGTGCCCTGTAAATCCCCTAAAATTTTTAAAGGTTCGCTTTCAAGCTTGCCTTCCTCCCCCTTAATAAAAGGAATAATATTATCATTAATATCCAAACTTGCCACACCAGGATAGCCAGCCCCAGAAATTGCTTGCATGGTGACAACATGAACAGCGTCTATCCCCAAAGGCATTAAAGGTTTTAAAGCCATAACCATTCCAATAACGGAGCAATTAGGGTTGGTAATGATCATGCCTCGTTGAAAAGATTGGGATTTGGCTAGTTCTAGATGTTCTGCGTTGACTTCTCCAATCACTAGAGGCACATTCGCTTCCATTCGATGATTGCGAGAATTAGAAATGACAAGATGGCCAGCTTCAGCAAAGCGCGTTTCAATAAATCCGGCAATCGATGAGTCTAGAGCAGAAAAAACTAGCTGACAATCTAAAGGAGTTTCGCAAGTAAGCACCTGCATTTGTTTGACTTCGTCTGGAATTGGAGTAGGCAAAGTCCAATGAACAGCTTCTTGATAAGTTTTTCCAGCTGATTTTTCAGAAGCACATAGAGCAAAAATTTCAAACCATGGATGCCTGCTTAAAAGTTGCACGAACTTTTGCCCTACACAACCTGTGGCCCCTAAAATCGCAACAGGAATTTTGTTACGAAAGAAGAAATCTCCGCTCATCATAAAAATTAATTTTTTACCATTGAAAGCTGCTTTAAAAATTCCACAAGTAATCTCACACCAACTCCAGATGCATATTTCGGCATGTATTTTTTAGGTTCTGTCACATAAGCTGTTCCTGCAATATCCAAGTGTGCCCAAGGAATATCTTTTCCAACAAAATTTTTGAGAAACATTGCTGCTACGCAGGAACTTCCTGAACGGCCATTCCAACTTTTAAGATCGGCAATATCTGATTTAAGTTTTTCTTGATATCCTTCATAAAGAGGCATACGCCAGAGACGCTCATGTGTATTTTCTCCTGCCTGAATCAAATTTTTCGCTAACTGGTCATCTGTACTCATTAATCCCGAAGCTTCTGAGCCTAGCGAAATTTCAATAGCACCTGTTAATGTAGCGATATCAATTAAACGAGAAGGCTTCAAATTTTGGCTCGCATAAGCTAAGGCGTCAGCTAGTATTAAACGTCCTTCCGCATCTGAATTGGTCATTTCAACAGTTTTACCTAAATAGCTTCGATAAACATCACCAGGTTTAAAACTCGCAGCATCCACGCTATTTTCTGTTGCTGGAATAATGGCTGTTAAATTCACCTTTAAATCTAAATGACAGGCAGCTAGCATAGTTCCAAAACAAGCAGCACCGCCCGACATATCGCATTTCATGGTTTCTATTCCTCCGGTTGGCTTAATATTAAGCCCACCAGTATCATAAGTAACTCCTTTTCCAATAATTACGGTATGATCTTTTGATTTAGGATTTCCTTTATACTCCATAATAATCAAAGCTGGATCTAAATTTGATCCCCGATTAACAGCAAGGAGAAGGCCCATTTGCTCTTTTTCCAATCGTTTCTTATCAAACACGGTGGTCTTAATTTGGGAATACTCTTGAGATAAACCCTGGGCACATTTAGCCAAGTATTGAGGAGTAATTTCATCTGCATTCCCATTGATTAAATCTCTTGTATAATAAACGCCATCACAAATTGCAGCAACTTCTTCAGCAAGAGCTAAAACGTGTTTATTGGAACTGATAAAGTTAATTTTCTGTAATAAAGTCACTTCATCATCCTCTTCTTGCTTACTTTTCAGTCGATCGTAAACATAGTTAGGTAATAAAAGACCTTCTGTTATCGCTTTAATAAATGCATCTTCTTCTGTTTTATTAAACTCAGGCATTAAAATATTAAGCGTTTTTAACTTCTTTCCCAAACAAGCTTTTGCTAGACATCCATAGCTTTTTCTTAAAGCTTCGGTTGATATTTTATTTTTTTCCCCAAGACCGAGCAAAGCCACTCGCATTTCTACTAATCCTTCTACATATAAAAATAAGGTCTCCCCTTCCTTTCCCTTAAAATCTCCTGTGTTAAACACAGAATCTAATGAAAGTTTTAAAGGATGCAAAGCAATCGCTGCTTCCGGCTGAGATGTGCCTTTCCAAAAAGGAAGTACTAAAACATCAGCTTTTTTTCTTTTTTCAATGTGTAAAGTTGAGGCAAATTCCATGAAATACTCCAAAGGTTAAAGAAAAATCTATATCGCATACCAAAAGTAAATTTGCAAACTCGAACCGTTCATAAGGTAAATTTTCTTGTATCATTTCTTAACAATCTGCCCGCAAAATGATCTTAAAAAACAAACTAGCTCAACTTTAAAATTTATTTTTATTAATGAGAAAATCAGTAAGATGAATTTTATTTATAGATTATATGCGAATGATACAAATTTTTTTGTCATCATTCGCAATGTTTGCAAAAACCTTTTAAAAAGGTAAAGCATCATCATCAATAGTCGTGTGTTGACTATGTCCTTGCCCTGTAGCTGAGTAAGATCCATAATTAGGTTGTGGGCGGTTATAAGTATTTTGATCATAAGGCATTTGCTCAGAGCCTTGCGTAGCAACATTACCTTGTTCAGCACGATCAGGATTTCCAAAAGGACTAAACTCAATCATATCAGCTGTTACTTCTAAGCTAATTTGTGTACGGCCCTCTTTATCTGTATAGCTAGAAGGAGGATTCATTTTACCAACAACAATAACAGCACTTCCTTTTTTCAAATAAGAAATGATTTTATCTAAACGATCTCCCCAAACAGTAACACGTACCCAGATAGTAATGTCCTCTTTTCCCTTTCTATGATTGGTTGCAATGGTAAAAGCAGTCACTTTTTGTCCACTAGGCGTAAAACGTGCTTCAGGATCTTTACCTAAACGACCGGCAATATTTACAATAAACATATCTCATTCCCTCATTATTTATATGTTCAAATAATAGACTTCGTCCTTGAGATAATAAAGATATCACAAATCTTAATTTTGAGTATTTAAAAACTCAAAACTTTAAATGAGAAAATAGGGATAAAATAAGAAAATAGAGAATAATCTAAGTTTACTAACGCACTGCGGTCAAGTATCAAAGGGTGTTGGAAAGAAAAATTCTTAGGAATAAATTTAAAATAAACCCTTCTTAAAAAAAAGAGCTGCTTTTAACTAAATAGTTAATAGCAACTCCTCGAGGTTTCATGTCATTTGGAGTAAGTACCCCTTTTAGGATTAAATCTTGATAAATCCTTGACCTTGTTTTCCGCCACCTGTAATTTGTGGAGGGAGGGCTTTGGAAGCATTTGCACCCTCATCACGACCTTCAGAAACTTCGCTACAAATTTTGCGCCATTTTTCGACTGTTTCAACATAAAGGGGAGCAAAAGCTCTTAATGCAGAAGAAACTGCATGTTCCATATCCAATGTGCAGTGCATAAGAATGAGTTCTTCTTTTACTGCTACTCCAACTCCGCCACCAGCCATTTGACCACCTAGCATAGAACCTTCTAATAAACGCTCATATAGCCTTAATTTCGTTTTTTCATCTCTTGGGAGACCATCTAGAAGAGGGGAGTAAAGATATAGACGTTTAGAATTTGGCTCATAAGTTAAGTGTAGCGAAAACTCATCATCGATTCCCAAAATACACGTATTATTTTCATCAAATTCTAACCCCTCTAAGCCAAGTTCTTTCCCGAATTCTTTAAGATTTTCTTTTGCATTTTCAAACGACATAATAACCTCCTCAGGTTAGATAACACACCGATTTTTTCTACGGGTTATCTAATTTTAACTTACTATTTGACTCTTTATTATATTAAATTCACAACCATTTACAACAATGTTCATCAGATTAAATAATCATCACGTCATCTATTGCTAGATTTTTGATGAATATTAATGACAAAAGCAAAGCTTTACCTATTCTTCTTCTAGGTTGGCGCTTTATAACGGAAATCCGGATAAAGAGTCTGAATGAATAATCTTAAGATGCTTGACTGTTCTTTAAAAGTAAATAAAAAATAATCCAAATTTTGTTATTTTTACTTTTATTTTACTCAATTGTGCACACCAAGCAAATCAATATTAATCATTCTTTCTGTAATTAT
>NZ_BCPZ01000085.1:0-148 GCF_001950615.1 Candidatus Protochlamydia sp. W-9 | reverse complement strand
GGTTGATGTTGGCTCCAAGGAATGGTTTCCCAATAGACATTAATTTATCAGCGAAATAGAGGGCTTATTTTTAAGGATTCAGGCAGTTTGGCAAAAAGAAGCCCAGCGGTTTTTTATCTCGAAGATCCACTAGCCTAGCAAGCACTTG
>NZ_BCPZ01000084.1:0-139 GCF_001950615.1 Candidatus Protochlamydia sp. W-9 | reverse complement strand
CACCAAATAGTTTCCCAAAAATCCCTTTCGACAAAGTTTCGGCAATAGAAACATCAGCGACATTTCCAGGAGTTAGCTGAAAAGCCAAAATTTCTCCTTTCTCATTGATCATGAGATGCAATTTAAACCCGAAAAACCA
>NZ_BCPZ01000083.1:0-4146 GCF_001950615.1 Candidatus Protochlamydia sp. W-9 | reverse complement strand
CCATTTTGACCTCTCATGTCATATTAAACATTAGCTTGGGAAAACAAATGTTTTAAATGATGCAGAGGTCCTTTGTCATTTAAATTTTATTCTTCTTATTTATTATCAAAGAGATAAATTCAAAATTCAGGTTATTAGTAATTCGGAATGAACATAACTTCGGAAAATTTTTTGAGGGGGTATTTGGCGTGATATCAAGACCGATGCCTAGAAAATTTCATACAACTAAATCTAATAGATTTGAAATTAGAGTGTTAGGAATTCTAGTAGCAGTTGTTTTTAACAAATTAATTATTTGCAACTTACATTATCTTTAATCTAAGAGAAGGCTGGTAAAACCCACTTTCAGCGTTAAACTTAAATTACTAGATTTGATCTCTACTTCATCAGGCAAACTCTTACCCATTTTATTTTTAAACAAATTAGCATGAGAACCTATTCTTTCTAAAAATAAAATTCCTTTTTCTTCATCTATCCAAATAGACCAGTAAAACGTCTGGTTTTGCTTGGCATTCTCTATTACCAACCTCATCACCAGATAAGGAATGATCAATGTATTTAAGATCGAGTATTTGTTTTTTGAGCAGAGCGGTAACGGCAGTATTAAGTTCGCCAATTATGTGCTGTTGGTGTTGAAATTTCTTTAAATCTTTTTGTGAACCTAGTCGAGTTTTAAGCTGAAGCATTCGATTTCATCCCCACTGCTTTCCAAAAGTCTTCTAGGGATTCGTGGCTTTCTATGTTTTCACCTCTCTTAGTTTCTCTTAAAACTTGCGCTGTCTCTTCATTAAGCTCATGGCTTTTGTTGCAATCATGGCCGGCACATTTGGGTACCTCTTGTCAGGCAAAAGATAAAAAATATTTGTTAATAGACATCTGCTTTTTTGCTGCTAACATTTTAATATACATCTTCTCTTCTGTTATACAATCTACGCTTAATCTAGCTTTATAAGTCTGTCCCGTAAAAACTTCCTTTTGTGATAGCTCTATTATACACAAAATCAACGTTTGTGAAAATTCAGTTAATTAAATACCCAGTTAAACTTAATTTGACTTTATCATTGATCAATTTTTCTTGAATAAGAATCCTACAAGCGTGTTGTATTTCTTCGTATGGATATAAGCCAAAACGCTCAGTTAAAAATGTTTTTTTAGAACTGGTTAGGCTTCATCTGCAGCCAAAGGCGTATAAGCTTATCATTTTTTTGTAAATTGAGCGTATTCAACAAATAACGCTATGGTCACTACTTCATGCCACGTCTTAGCGAAAATACAGTAAGGTAAGATGAACATCTCGATTCGCACAATCGGGCCGCTTATCGGGTAAGCGCATGAAGGCTTGATTGCGAAATAGCAAGTGGAAACCAACATTTAAAATGTAGACTTTATTAAGAGAACTAATTTAATGAATGCTTTACCAAAAATTTTCCTAGGAATAAAGAGCTTTTTAAGTTAAAAAATGCTCTAACTTATTTAAGTTTAGTCTGATAACAATGATAAAATTATCATCCCATCAAATTATCAAATATGTTATTCTATAGAAAAAAGGGTGTCTATATGAAACACGTTGAAAAAACTAGAGTTAATTTTGAAGTCCCAGTAGCTATTCATAATAGTTTGAAAAAATGTGCTATTGATCTTGGAATGAGTTTTAAAGAATTGGCAACTCAAGCATTTATTGAGAAACTTGAAATGTTAGAATATGAACAAGTTTGCAAGGATGCAGAAGCAGCTCATGACAAATTTGTAAAAAATGACTCTAAAACTATATCTCATGAAGAAATGATGAAAAAAATAGGTTGGGATGAATTATAAGCTTGCATATAATTGCGAACTAGAAAAAAAGAATTTAAGATCCTAAGCGAGAAGAAAATTAAACTTAAAGCTTTATCTGTAGATTCAGGCAAAAAGAGTCGATTAAGCTCAAAGGGTACAATGCCTATCGTGTAAAATGTGGCAGATATCGAACCATTTATGAGATTAAAGTTGATAAATTAATTGTTTTAGTTTTAGGCGTTGATGCAAGAAAAGATATTTGTAAAGGATTGTCAATACTAAGATTAATTGTCATAATTCCCTCCAATTTATCCTATATATTTCAGTTAAAACTTCAACATATTTTTAATTTTTTTTCATGTTCGTTTTTTAACTATGTTTTCATGTTTTTAAAAGTAGCAATCAGCTATAAAAGCATTTTACTTTTTATTGCAGTAAAGCTAGATCTCGCACAAAATACATTAAAACAATCAAATATTTTTTAATAAGAAAATTTAATGCGTATTTTTTCTTTAAATCTTTATTTTTTTGTAAAACATTCTTTTAGATATATCTATATCTAAATCTGTTTTTTGTTTTAGGAAATCATATGATAAAAAATTTACAATTAAAATAATTTACTACGACTAATTGCAAAATTAAGAGACATATAATTAATTTAATTAAGGAGATTTTAAGGCAACCTTCATCAAACAGCATTAGCTATAGCAAGACACAAATATTTGTTTTCAAAGAAAGATTTGATCAGATCAGAAATGAGCTTAAGAATAACCTCATGCCCTATTTTTAATCTTATGTCCAGCATGCTAAAAAAATTTTTGTTGTTCAGAAACAAGCTCAAGCTTAATTAGAACTCGAAGCTGTTGAAAGAAAGCACAGGCTAGCCGAGCAATAGCTCTAGCTCCAGCTAGTCAAGAAAGAGCACAGACTAGTCGAGAAAAGGCAAGGATTAGTAAAGAAAATTTTACCTCTAAAACGAAAATAATGCTGAAACGCTTTTCTGCGCGACTTTTGGTAAAAAATTAGCTCCTGCATAAGCTAGCCAAACTGTAACCCGCTACGCTTTGAATCAAGCTATTAATTTAGAAATAGAAAAGAGAACTAACCATGTGATTTTTACTTCTCCGCTCAATCAATATCTAAAGAGCATTCAAAAGTCACACCTTGCAACTTTAAACTCTTTGCATCAGTTATTGATGTAAAACATTTAGCTCAATACCTACAAGTTACATCTTGTACTGTTCAAAATGTTATTATGAAATATATTACAGCTGCTGGAAAAAGCCACTTTGACTACAGCTGTCGCAAATAGACCAGTCTTAAAAATTGACATACTTTTAGTCACTTATTAATTCTTTATCGGTCAACTTGCTAAATAGGCGTTTGTTCGATATATCTTTATCTCTCTTCTTTTTCTTTGATTACAACATTCTTAAACAAACAATAATCTAGCTTTTATAATTAAATTCTATCGATATAAAAATGAATTTATCAAAATTAGATTATTCAATTTCTGATTATCTAGCCTCAATTTTTTAAATTTTATAAAAATAAAATTGTCAATATAAAGCCTACAAAACTAGTTACTTAAACTTATAGATTATAATAAATTGGATGTATTAAATAAAAAAACATTTGATTAAAAATGTTAACAAGTTTTTATATTGGCTATACAAATGACTTTGATAGCAATAAAAAAAGGCATTTATAAAAAATTAACTTTTTTAAGTTAAATTTAAACATTTTTCAAGAGGCGATAGTATGGGAACTCAATCTACTAATTTTTTTTATTCTGGACAGGAATTGTTAAGTTTCATTAGGGAGGCTGTGGCAGATAGCACTAAAACAGCAGAGAAAGAAAAAAACGAGATAATACAAAGAGCAGAAAAAGAAAAAAATGAAATGGCATAGAAAATCGACCAAGCAGCTAGCGCTATTTTGAAATGTACTGAAGAAGTTAAAAAACAACAGAAAGAAGCTGATGAAAAATTTAACAAGCTTGCTAATGATTTCTCTGAAGTTAAAGAAGATAATACTAAACTTAAGGACAGAATTAACATTCTTAGTGATGATAATGATACTCTTAAAAGCAGAATTGAAGTCCTTAATGGAGATAACGATAATCTTCGAAATCTAATCGAGGAACAAAATCGGAAAATATCTTTGCTTAGTGAAGAATCTCGAATAGTTGAAGGAACTTTAAAAACTACTCAAAAAACTTTAGAAGAAAAAACTAGATAGTGTAGTCACGAGACTTCCGCCCATATAGCAATACATCTAATATGGACTGCAGCCAAGAATGAGGCTGTGTTCTTTGCATAACGGGTCGCTATTCCTCTCCAGCGCTTCAAATGTAAAAATGCATTTTCC
>NZ_BCPZ01000082.1:0-219 GCF_001950615.1 Candidatus Protochlamydia sp. W-9 | reverse complement strand
CCTGAATTTTGGGTTTTTAGGCAGCCATTAACAATAAGCGATGCTGCTCTGCTAAGTTTATCGATGGCTTTTTAGGTTGGTGAGTATAAGCAATAATCCCAGCTAATAGATTAATTAAAAAATTTCCGGCATTTCTGTGGCGTGTATGTTCAATTTGAGAAATATTTTTTAGTTGATCATTCACCGTTTCAATAATAGCTCGTTTTCTAAGAAGAATTT
>NZ_BCPZ01000081.1:0-12193 GCF_001950615.1 Candidatus Protochlamydia sp. W-9 | reverse complement strand
AATATATATTTATTATATATTCTATTTTTATAATTTTTTAACTTTTATATAATTAAGGAAAAATTGAATTGATAGCCATGTCTTTCTATTTTATCAAGCTTAATTCTATTCATGCTACTTAATCCTATTCACAATAATTATTAACGGAACTTTAAAAAGTAATACCCTAGGATCTATGGAAATGTGGGAGGAATATTTACTTCTCTTATTGTTGCAATCATAGAGTATATCGGTCCATCTATACCTGAAACAACTCAAGAGAGCGTAAACAAAGCAAGGCAAGCAGCGATAGCTATAAAAGTAGAAAAAAAAATGAGAGTTCTCTTTTAAGTTCATCACAACAACGATCAAGGCATAAAGAAATTTTTAGAATTTCATCCATGCTTGAACGAATAAAAAGCTAATTTTCAATTCCATCGATTATCATTCTTTATCTTTGTCAAAAATCATTTAGTTTTCTATACTTAATGGGTATCTCTTATTAAAGTGATTTTTAATGAGGGATTTTATTAACCTATTATCAGGAGAAGGCAAACATGCCGACAATTCAACAGCTCATTCGTCAGCCACGTGCTCCGAAAAAGCGACGAAGCAAGTCACCTGCACTCCAAAAGTGTCCACAACGACGTGGTGTGTGCTTGCAAGTAAAAACAAAAACTCCAAAAAAACCAAACTCTGCTTTACGTAAAGTAGCATGGGTACGCCTTTCTACCGGTCAAGAAGTTATTGCTTACATTGGAGGGGAAGGACATAATCTCCAAGAACACAGCATTGTTCTCGTACGTGGTGGTCGTGTAAAAGATTTACCAGGGGTGCGTTATCATATTGTACGTGGTGCATTAGACTGTGCGGCTGTTAAAGACCGTAAACAAGGAAGATCCAAGTATGGGGCAAAACGTCCCAAGAGTAAGAAGTAACATTAGGATATTGCATCAATGAATATCCTGGTTCGCGATTAGCGTTTTTGCTACATAAACGCCAATCACGCGCAGGTGTTAAGGGATTAAGATCCCTGATTCCAGGTGAATCAACGAGATCTTCTATTATCAAATTAGATTTAATCGCTCATTTTTTGAGGAAATCATGTCAAGAAGACACAGTGCAGAAAAACGACCGACAGAACCTGATCCGTTATACGGCAGTACAGTTTTGTCAAAATTTATTAATAAAGTGATGGAAAGTGGTAAAAAGTCGACTGCCCGTCGCATTGTTTATAATGCTATAGAAAAATTTTCGAAGAGAGTAAAAGCAGAAAATCCTCTCGAAGCATTTGAACAAGCTCTAGAAAATGCTAAACCTTCCTTAGAAGTTAAATCTCGCCGTATTGGGGGAGCCACATATCAAGTACCTATCGAAATTCCTGCTAACCGTCGTTCATCGATGGCTATGCGGTGGATTATCGGACATTCTAGAGGAAAAGCAGGCCGTTCTATGGAAGATGCTTTAGCTTCTGAACTTAGCGATTGCTATAACAACCAAGGTACGACAATTAAGAAGAAAGATGACACCCACCGCATGGCTGAAGCGAATAAAGCTTACGCCCACTATAAGTGGTAATAAGGAGACTACATGGCAAGATCTGCTAAAGAGCATCTTAAAAATTTGCGTAATATCGGGATCATGGCTCACATCGATGCTGGTAAAACGACAACTACAGAACGTATCCTTTATTACAGTGGACGTTCACATAAAATCGGTGAAGTTCATGAAGGTGCTGCAACCATGGACTGGATGGCTCAAGAACAAGAGCGTGGAATCACAATTACTTCCGCAGCCACAACCGTTTTTTGGAAAGACGCAAAAATCAATATTATCGACACGCCTGGACACGTTGACTTTACAATTGAAGTTGAACGGTCATTACGCGTTTTAGATGGATCTGTTGCGCTTTTCTGCTCTGTTTCCGGTGTAGAGCCCCAATCAGAAACAGTTTGGCGTCAAGCTGATAAATACTGTGTTCCACGTATTGCATTTGTTAATAAAATGGATCGTATGGGTGCAGATTTTTTTGATGCGGTTAAAACAATGCGTGAAAAATTACATGCAAATGCTATTCCGGTTCAGTGCCCAATCGGTGCAGAAGCTGATTTCAAAGGAATGGTTGATCTTGTAAAAATGAAGGCTTATCTTTTTCACGACGAAACTCTCGGAGCAGATTGGGATGAAACAGACATTCCAGCTGATCTCCTTGAAAAATGTAAAAAGATGAGAGCCGAACTTTTAGAGGAACTCGCTACACTTGACGAAGATGATGAAGACTTCATGCAAAAAGTGCTAGAAAACCCTGATGTTTTAACAGAAGATGAAATTAACGCTGCGATTCGTAAAGGCGTTTGCCAAAACAAGTTCAATCCAGTCTTGTGCGGTTCAGCTTTCAAAAATAAAGGGGTTCAACAGCTTTTAGATGCAGTCGTCGCTTGGATGCCCTCACCTTTAGACAGAGGTCAAATCAAAGCTCACGACCTAAATACGGATGAAGAAATTCTCTTAACACCAGATGATGAACAGCCGCTTGCTGCTTTAGCATTTAAGATTATGACGGATCCTTATGTCGGCCGTTTAACTTACATTCGTATTTACAGCGGTACTTTGACAAAAGGAACGTCTTTACTTAACACCACAAAAGGTGAAGAAGAAAGAATTTCTCGCCTTCTTGAAATGCACGCGAATAAACGAGAAGAAAAAGATGAATTTCACACGGGTGATATCGCTGCTTGTATCGGTTTGAAAAAGGCAACGACAGGAGATACTCTTTGTACGTCAAAAAGACCTATTTTGCTTGAAAAAATGGAGTTTCCTGAACCTGTAATTTCAATGGCTATTGAGCCAAAATCTAAAGGAGATCGGGAAAAACTTGCAATGGCTTTATCTTCATTATCAATTGAGGACCCTACTTTTAGAGTCACAACAGATGAAGAAACAGGTCAAACAATTATCGCCGGAATGGGTGAACTTCACTTAGAAATTTTGCACGATCGTATGAAACGTGAATTCAACGTTGAAGCTAATGTTGGTAAACCACAAGTAGCCTACAAAGAAACAATTACTATACCTGGTAGCAGCCAAACTAAGTTTGTCAAACAGTCAGGTGGTCGCGGACAATATGCGCATGTCGAGCTCGAAATCCGTCCTAATGAAAAAGGAAAAGGAAACGAGGTCGTCAGTAAAATTGTGGGTGGTGTCATTCCAAGAGAATATATTGCACCAACAATTAAAGGGATCGAGGAAGGATTATCAACAGGGGTTCTTGCCGGCTTTAATTTGGTCGATGTTCTTGTTGATATTGTCTTTGGATCTTACCACGATGTTGACTCTAACGAAATGGCGTTTAAAATTTGCGGATCGATGGCTTTAAAAGAAGCGGCTCGCAAGTGTAAACCTGTGATTTTAGAGCCTATTATGAAAGTTGATGTAACAACTCCAGAAGCTCACATGGGAGATGTTATCGGTGACTTGAATCGTCGTCGTGGACAAATTGTTGGTCAAGAAAACCATAAAGGAGCTGTGATTATTCACGCTGAAGTTCCTTTGAGTGAAATGTTTGGTTATTCGACATTGCTGCGTTCGCTCTCTTCTGGGCGTGCTACCTACGTAATGGAACCTAGCCACTTTGAGCGTGTTCCATCGAAAATTCAGGAAGAAATTATTAAGAAGTAAGAGTTTTAAGGTTATTTATGGCAAAACAAGAAAAGCAGCCTAAATCAGCAAGACAAAAAATTCGCATCAGACTGAAAGGTTATGATCAACGTCTGCTAGATCGTTCAACAGGTGACATTGTCGAGACAGCCAAGAGAACTGGTGCTGCAATAGCAGGCCCAATTCCTCTCCCTACAAGCTGTGAAAAATTTACGGTTCTCCGTTCTCCAAACATTGACCGTAAATCTCGCGAGCAATTTGAGATTCGTACGCACCGTCGCTTAATCGATATTCTCAATCCTACGAGTAAAACAATTGATGCTTTAAAAACATTGACTCTCCCTGCTGGGGTAGACATTAAAATTAAAGCTTAATCGTTTGAAATAATTGAGTTTTCAGCTTCAGAGGCCGGATTATCCGGCCTCTTTTTTATCTTGGCTATTTATTATTCATCTGAATTTTGCCTAAAATTATCAAATTTTATTGCAAAATGATTTGAAAAAAGTGTATTTCTGGAACTCCAAAATCTATTTAACCCTCGAATCTTTAGAAATTTTCATTGTTTTGCTTAGAAGATCTATAGCTAAATTCATTATTCTGCTAGGATCTGGTTAAAATTATCTCTCAAAAATAAGCTTAATCCAGAGCGGTTCATGACTACCAAAAATACTTTTTCACAAACAAATTTGTATTATTTTATTCGTCAATTCTTCTTATTAATCACTCTCATGGGGTTGGTCACAAGCTGTGAATCAAGACGCGTCATTGTAAATGGATTAGAAGAAAAAGAAGCTAACGAAATACTCGTTTTTCTATCCAATAAAGGAATCAATGCCAATAAAGTTCAAGCAGTTTCCGAAGGTGGTGGTGCTGGAAAAGGGGTTCTATGGAATATCAGTGTAGAAGAAGGGCAAGCCAATGAAGCGATGGCTTTATTAAATCAAGTTGGATTACCAAGAAGACGAGGACAAAACTTACTTGGTATTTTTGCTAATACCTCTCTAGTTCCTTCAGGCATGCAGGAAAAAATCCGCTATCAAGCTGGGCTTGCCGAACAAATCGCAAGTACCATCAGAAAAATCGATGGTGTATTAGATGCTGATGTTCAAATTTCTTTTCCTGATGAAGATCCACTCAATCCAAATGCACCTAAACAAAAAATCACAGCTTCCGTTTACGTCAAACATAATGGTGTTTTAGATGATCCTAATGCCCACCTAATTACACGTATAAAACGTTTAGTTGCTGGCAGTGTTAATGGTTTAGATTATGATTATGTCACTGTCATTGGTGATAAAGCCCGTTACGGAGATTCTGCCTTAGGAATAATGGGTAATCTTGGAGAAGATGATAGACAATACGTGAATGTTTGGTCAATTATTTTGGCAAAAGACTCTTTATCACGCTTTAGAATAATTTTCTTCTCCTTCACCATATCTTTGGTTGTTTTGTTATTAACACTCATTTGGCTCCTCTGGAAATTTCTTCCAGTCTTGAAAGAAGCTGGTGGTTTTAAAGAATTGTTATCATTTCACCCTATTCTTTTAAATGAGGTGAAAAAGAATGATGCCATCGAATCAGAACCTTCAGAAAAACAAAAAAATGAGCAATCTAATAAAAAAGAGACAGAAGATAACACCCTAAATCAAGGAGTTGATGAAACCTAAGCGTTTCATTGATTAAAGGATTGTTATGGATAAAAGAGGCTGGATGATGATGCGTATTTTCATCAACCGATACCATCTCAAAGGGGGAGATATATTATTAAAATATCTTTCCACAGAAGAAGCTCAGGCTTTGCAAAGCCAAACAATTCGTTCTACTGATTTAAACCCTCTTCTTTATCAACCTCAAAATTTGTTGAGAAGAATGCATTATTCATGGATCGTCCCCCTTCTTGAAAATTTTCCTGAACGCCTATATCCTTTAGTTAAAGCAGCTTTAACAAGTGAACAAGCGTTAGGCCTCCAAAACGCGCAATCCCTTACCCTATCAGAACCCGTTAAAACATTTATCATCAATCAACTTTATAGCTTTTTAAAAGCTGATGAACGTCTCCCCTATGATTATCTCCCTGAGACAGATTTATCAGAGCTTGGAACCTGGAATAAAGATAAATTGACACTTTTAATTGATTTTTTGGGTTTACACGATCTTGCCGTCGAAGTTCGACATATTGTAGATAAAAATCATCTAAAAAATATTTATGCCTGTTTGACTCCAAAACAATTCTATTACCTAAAAGTTTGTTTGCATCAAAAAGAAGTTTTATCAGTTCCTAAACTTGGCATAGACCCTTCTCTGAAAGATTGTACTAAACTTAAACGTATTATCCATCAAAGAGGCCTTTTCCGTTTAAGCAAAGCTTTATGTGGGCAACATCCTGATTTTATTTGGTATCTCGCTCATACCTTGGATACGGGTAGAGGAAAGCTTATCTTGAATGCTTATCAAAAAGAAAGTATTGATAAGGTTACTCCTTTTTTAAAAGGACAAGTCATCAATCTTATGAATTTTTTTAAAAGTGAGTCCATGTGAGTAAAAAGTTTTTCACCTTAATTTATGGGGAACAGATTCACGCAGCCCCCAAAACAAAAATTATCCCAAGCGAATCTTTTTCTAAACTTGCGGATGCCTCAAGTGTTTTAGAACACATTAAAGAAGACGCCGAAAAATATCGATTGCAAATTGCTAAAGAATGCGAAGAAATTAAAGAACACGCAGAAAATTCAGGCTATGAAGAGGGATTCAAAAAGTGGGCTGAACATTTAGTCAAACTGGAAAAGGAAATTGAAAAAGTTCACAAAGAATTACAACAACTCGTTCTTCCTGTTGCATTGAAAGCAGCCAAAAAAATCGTGAGTAAAGAAATTGAACTTTCTTCTGACATTATTTTAGATATTGTAGCAAATAATTTAAAAGCCGTTACCCAACACAAACACGCAACTATCTATGTTAATAAAAAAGACCTCGATATTTTAGATAAAAACAAACCCCGCTTAAAAGAAATTTTTGAGAGTTTAGAAAGTTTATCTATTCGTCCCAGAGATGACGTCAAGCCCGGTGGATGCATTATTGAAACCGAAATAGGAATTATTAATGCTCAGCTAGATCATCGTTGGCAGGTTTTAGAAAAAGCTTTTGAAAGTTTAGTCAAAATTCCTGTAGAACAATCTCCAATAGAACCTCCCGCACAAAGTAGTTAAGGTATTTTCCATGTATAAATATAAACACATTTCCTTTAAATCCCTTCTTTGTTTGCTAGGGCTTCTTGTCTTATTTGGGCTAGCACCAGATACTGTTTATTCGCAAACTAATTCCAATTCTACTTCTCCAACGACAAGTACAACTCAATCAACAATTCCAAATTCTTCAGAAAGGTCTACAACAAGTGTCAGAACGCCGCCGCGCCCCTTAAAACCTGTTCCACGCCCTGCTTACAAACCAGAAAAACCAACTCCGCTAACTGACGAACAAAAGGCTTATCAGGCCACAGAGGCACAAATTAGTGAATTAAAACGACCCTCATTGATTACGCAAGCTGTTTTACTATCTTTGCTTTCGCTCCTTCCCTTCATTATCATGATATTAACTTCATTTTTAAAAATTGTTGTGGTGTTGTCTTTATTAAGAACAGCTTTAGGTGTTCAACAAGCACCTCCTAACCAAATTATCAATGGTGTGGCATTTTTATTGAGTTTATTCATCATGTATCCCACAGCAATAAAAATGTATGATGCTGCACAAACTGCTATCAATCAACCAAACGTACCCGAATCTTTTCTTTCCCCAGGCTCTTCTACTTATGTGATCGAGGTTGCTTCTGCAGCCAGCGGACCCATGAAAGAATACCTAAAACGAAATAGTTCTTCTCGCCATCAAGCTTTATTTTACAGGTTGGTATATAGAGGTTTGCCTGAAGATTATCGTGAAACTTTAAAACCCGATGATTTTATTGTTCTTGTTCCTTCCTACATAACAGGACAATTGAAAGATGCTTTTGAAATTGGTGTGTTAATTTATATCCCATTTTTTGTAATCGATCTTGTCACCTCAAATATTCTACTGGCGATGGGAATGATGATGCTATCACCTGTGACAATTTCAATGCCTTTAAAGCTCTTTTTACTTGTGATGTTAGATGGTTGGACCATCCTCATCGAAGGCTTAGTCAAAACATTTCAATAGCGGAGTAAAAATTTATGTTTCAAAGCCAAGTGGTTCAACTTGCTTACCAAGGGATGCTATTGATTCTGATTTTATCTGCTCCTCCTATATTAGTGAGTATGTTTTTTGGAATTATTGTGGCTATCTTTCAGGCTGCCACGCAAATTCAAGAGCAAACCTTATCCTTTACAATTAAACTAGTTGCCGTAACGTTAACTTTAATGTTTCTTGGGGGATGGCTTGGAGCCCAAATCATGTCTTTTGCCAATGACATCTTTGTTAATTTTCCTCAATGGAGTGTCCAAAGTGCTCGTTAAAGCATCAGAATCTTTTCAATTTTCAGGATATGAGCCGTCATGACCGATGACTACGTGACACTTTATATCAACACGGCTTTTTCTGTTTATGACCCGCTGGCTTTTTTTTCTTTGCTATTTCTTTTTTTTGGTCGTATGTTGCCAATTATTGCCCTTGCTCCCTTTTTTGGAGCCCGAGTTCTCCCTCACCCCGTTAAAATTGCGCTAGCGATTTCTTTTTTTGTAATTTTTTTACCTCAACTTATTTTTGTTACAACGACACCCATCACATTTAATCTTTTACTTGTTCTTTATTTTTTTAAAGAACTGTTTGTAGGGCTGTTATTAGGATACCTTATCAGTATACCCTTTATCATCGTGCAAAACTGTGGAATTTTAATTGACCATCAAAGAGGAGGATCTAGTTTAATGATTAATGATCCGACGTTGCAAAATCAATCCTCCCCTTTGGGAACACTTTTTAATCTCGTTTTGATTTATCTCTTTTTTATGATCGATGGTCCTTTCATGATTTTAGATATTATTTCTCAATCCTATTCAATTTTACCTCCCGATAAATTTCTAACAGCCAAATTTTTTACAATGAATTCAAATATTGTCATTGATGTTATGAAAATAGTGGGAAAAGTCATGATCTTGAGCACCCAGCTAGCGGCTCCTGCTTTAATCATGATCCTGATGACGGACTTTTTCTTAGGGATAGCCAACCGATTGGCACCTCAAGTTCAAATCACCTTTTTAGGAATGCCTCTTAAATCACTCCTTGCTTTAGCAATTGTCTTTTTTGGTTGGCAATTATTCTTAAAACAAATAGTAGACGAAAGCTATGTTTGGGTTAATTATCTCTACAAATTGCTAGATCAGTTCCAACCCGCATCCTAAAATAAATCCACAGCAATTTTTTAAATTCTAAAAGAGAAATCAAAATCTTTGACTAGTTGGCTAATGCCTCAGTAAGCAAAACAATTTTATTGATTAGACTTAGCTTTATCAAAGTTTATCCGAATTTTTTAATCGCGAAAATTAGTTAAAGAAGGCATTTAAAAAAACTTTACCCTCTATTTCTTTTTACAATTTACGTATTAAGTTTAACGTCAGTTTAACGTAAGCTATCTTCTGGCTATCTTTTGAGGGATCTTTGTTAAAAAAAGGCCTCTTTTTGTTAGAAGATTTTGTTTCCCTGAACAAAAACTAAGGAAAGAGGCCAAAATGAACGAGATAGAGATGATCAAACTATTTTGTCTTGTGGATGATTTTTCTAATCAATTTCACCAAATATGTACCCAAAAACAAATGGAGTATACGAAAAGAAAAATCCGCAAAAAACTTTTTAGAAGACCTTTAAGTGAAGTGCTAACGATTTTGCTTCTCTTTCATCGTTCCAATGATAGAACATTTAAATACTTCTACTTAAACCATGTAAAAACAACTTTAAAATATTTATTCTCTCCTCTTGTTGGGTACTCAAGATTTGTTCAACTCACCTTTGAAGCATTTTTTTCTATGTTTTGCTTGATCCAAGAACATCAAGGGATCTGTGAAGGGATTTTATTGATAGACTCTACAGTCTTAACGGTTTGCCCGCGTCAAACGTGCCTCTTCCCATTGTGTCTTTAAAAAGCCACGCTAAGTGGAAAAAAACAACCATCGGTTGGTTCTTTGGGTTTAAGCTCCATCTTGTGATTAATCACCATGCAGAAATTGTCGCATTTAAGTTGACAACTGACAATATGGATGATCGCAAAACCGTTCCAGAAATGATAGAAGGAATGAAAGGAAAAGCGTTCGCAGATAGAGGAGATATTTCAGAAAAACTAGCTCATACTCTAATGCAAAAAGGAATTCATCTTTTTACAAAAGTAAAGAAGAAGATGAAAAATAAATGGATCACGTTAGTGGATAAACTTATGCTAAAAAAGAGGGCTATGATTGAAAGTGTGAATCATCTGTTGAAAAGTAGCTGTCAGATAGAACATCATCGGCACCGAAGTCGATGGAAGTTTCTTAGCAATCTGATGGCAGGTCTTGCTAATTATTGCTTGAATCCATCCAAGCCTCGACTGTTCTTTTCAAAAACAGAAATCGAAGCTGCTAAGCTCCTAGAATATTTTTGAGGGTTCCTTACATTAAACTGGCGTTAATTGACATCAATGCGCAAAATTTAAAAGCTCTTTTAATCCTATTGAACTTTCTTCAGTGGGGCTAAATGATTCAAATCTCTGTGATTTGTATCCAACAATCAGCTGTTTTTCTAAATTTTCATAACTTTTGTCGATTCATAATAATCGACTAATTGAAATATCTTATGATTGATAAAAACTGAAAAGCACTTAGAACGACTTGAAAGAATTTTATTTATGAAAAATCAATCCTGCCTAATTTTTCTACTTTCTCAAATGTGCCCTTAAATTGGCTTAAAGTTACATTTGTTGAGGTAAGTTGATTAGGTAAAATATAAGCTTTGATTTCTGGATTTACTTGCGAATCTTTTAGTTTCAAAATGTCTACAAACGTAAGGATTAACTCTCCTTTCACCTATTTTTTATTGAGATTTTCTATTTTTTTGGAAATTTGTTCTTTTTCCTTCCTATTCTTGATAGAATAGCGTCTTTTTTAAAAGTATTTTTGTCGTTTACAAGCCTAAAAACTGCTTGTATAGTGACACCAAAATGAGCGGGGGTCTCTCTTAAATAGGCTATCTGGATAAGACTTAATCAACTTTAATAAAACTTCATCTTTTATTTTCTTAGGACAGGTAACTCTTATTTTCGGTGTCAAGTTTCTTTTTTTATTAAAGTTTTAAATAGAGTGAAACTGCTAAGGTTTTAAAATGCGCTAATCCTGCATCCGTGAGCTTACTGCATCCTTCCAGATCTAAATGCTGTAAAGCCACTAAGGGAGTCAAATGGGCTAATCCAGCGTCCGTGAGCTTACTGCACTTACTCAGATTTAAATGCTGTAAAGTGGTTAAGGGTGTCAAATGCGCTAATTCAGCATCCGTGAAATGATAGCACCAACTCAGATCTAAATGCTGTAAAGTCACTAAGGGTCTTAAATGCGCTAATCCAGCGTCCGTGAGCTCAGTGCACCAACTCAGTTCCAAATGCGTTAAAGCCACTAAAGGTCTTAAATGGACTAATCCAGCACCCGTGAGCTTACTGCACTTACTCAGATTTAAATGCTGTAAAGCCACTAAGGGCCTCAAATGCGCTAATCCAGCGTCCGTGAGTTGACGGCACCCATCCAGATCTAAATGCTGTAAAGTCACTAAGGGCCTTAAATGGGCTAATCCAACATCCGTGAGCTTACGGCACTTACTCAGATTTAAATGCTGTAAAGCCTCTAAGGGCCTCAAATGCGCTAATCCAGCGTCCGTGAGATTTTCGCACCCATTCAGATCTAAATGCTGTAAAGCCACTAAGGGAGTCAAATGGGCTAATCCAGCATCCGTGAGATTGTCGCACCCATTCAGATTCAAATGCGTTAAAGCCACTAAAGGTCTTAAATGGACTAATCCAGCGTCCGTGAGATTGTCGCACCAACGCAGATCCAAATGCGTTAAAGCCACTAAAGGTCTTAAATGGACTAATCCAGCGTCCGTGAGATTGTCGCACCAACGCAGATCTAAATGTGTTAAAGCCACTAAGGGAATCAAATGGGCTAATCCAGCATCCGTGAGGTTGCGGCACGCTTGAAGGTAAAGCACTTTTAAATTTTTACAATTTTTTAACGTTAAGAGATGGGCATCAGTCAAATAGACATTCCTTGAAAAATTGAGTGCTTCTATCTCATTTGAGAAATGGTTTAAAATTTTTTCAAATTCCGTTAAATGAGAAGTCTGGTTTAATAATGCACTCACAACTGTAAGCTCTAAATAATTTTTTAAAGTATTTAATTGATATTGTTGCGCAAAATTTAAAAGTTCTTTTAATTTTACTAGATAGTGTAGTCACGAGACTTCCGCCCATATAGCAATACATCTAATATGGACTGCAGCCAAGAATGAGGCTGTGTTCTTTGCATAACGGGTCGCTATTCCTCTCCAGCGCTTCAAATGTAAAAATGCATTTTCC
>NZ_BCPZ01000080.1:0-257 GCF_001950615.1 Candidatus Protochlamydia sp. W-9 | reverse complement strand
AACAATCCCAGCTAATAGATTAATTAAAAAATTTCCGGCATTTCTGTGGCGTGTATGTTCAATTTGAGAAATATTTTTTAGTTGATCATTCACCGTTTCAATAATAGCTCGTTTTCTAAGAACCTGAATTTTGGGTTTTTAGGCAGCCATTAACAATAAGCGATGCTGCTCTGCTAAGTTTATCGATGGCTTTTTAGGTTGGTGAGTATAAGCAATAATCCCAGCTAATAGATTAATTAAAAAATTTCCGGCATTTC
>NZ_BCPZ01000079.1:0-143 GCF_001950615.1 Candidatus Protochlamydia sp. W-9 | reverse complement strand
ATTAATAACCTGAATTTTGGGTTTTTAGGCAGCCATTAACAATAAGCGATGCTGCTCTGCTAAGTTTATCGATGGCTTTTTAGGTTGGTGAGTATAAGCAACAATCCCAGCTAATAGATTAATTAAAAAATTTCCGGCATTTC
>NZ_BCPZ01000078.1:0-139 GCF_001950615.1 Candidatus Protochlamydia sp. W-9 | reverse complement strand
CTAACCTGAATTTTGGGTTTTTAGGCAGCCATTAACAATAAGCGATGCTGCTCTGCTAAGTTTATCGATGGCTTTTTAGGTTGGTGAGTATAAGCAATAATCCCAGCTAATAGATTAATTAAAAAATTTCCGGCATTTC
>NZ_BCPZ01000077.1:0-211 GCF_001950615.1 Candidatus Protochlamydia sp. W-9 | reverse complement strand
CTTAGGTCTAAATGCTGTAAAGCCACCAAAGATGTCAAATGGGCTAATCCAGCATCCTTAAAATTATGGCATCCAGCCAAATTCAAATGCTGTAAAGCCACCAAAGGTGCCAAATGGGCTAATCCAGCATCCGTAAAATGGTGGCTGTAACTCAGATCTAAGTGCTGTAAAGCCACTAAAGGTCGCAAGTGTGCTAATCCAGCGTCAGTAA